>JASHXO010000042.1 GCA_030043495.1 Candidatus Rhabdochlamydia sp. | reverse complement strand
CTCCTTGAAATCCGGCGACAATGACAATTTTTCCTTCGTCGAGGGCTTTAAGGATGCGATGCGGCTTAACATCGATAATTTGCGCATCAGAATGCTTCGCGGAAGTGATGATACCAGATTGGCTCCCGGTAAAACTGATCGCTTCTTTGTTCTTTAGGTGCAAAGCCATAGCAAGGAGGGCTACGCTGATCCTCTCCCCGGCGCTGACGAGCATATCTTGCTCACGCGGAGGTGGATTAGGGTGGACGCGTTTCGCTAAAGAAAGTAGCTGATCGGTCGTGTCTCCCATGGCGCTTACGACAACGACAATCCGATACTGAAGGCTTTTGTTTAAAATAATTTCTGCAATTTTTGAAAATTGTTCGGTATTGGCCACGGACGCCCCACCGAACTTTAAAACGATGGTCTCTTGATGGTTCATAAGAATTATGATATCATTTTTACGTAGAAAAGAAATTGATTGTAATAAATTTTTAAAAGAACTGCAATTCGAAACTTTTAGACTCTTGAAAGAGCGCATTGTTATCTAAAAAAAATAATTTGATGTTTATGAATTCTTTTTTCAAATTTAAAAACCGCACTCAAGAATATCCTCTTTGGGAAGTCAGACTAAGAAGCTCTCTGAAAAGTTACAGAAAAAAAGAGGCAAAAAGCAGATGGCTTTAATTGCCATATGCTCTTAAGTTTGTCATTGATAATATTACGAATCTTTTGATAATCTCTCCCCTTTCACTAGAAACTCAGGAGAAACCTTTAACATGTCCAAACAAAAACAAACCGACTGGAATGAAAGTAACATTATCGATGATGTCGCATTCCAAGAAGAAGACGCTAAACAGTTTAAAAACTTACTCGATCGCAAAGAAGAAGCGGCTGGCGAAGGCTCTGTCGCATTGATGAGTTCGGGTCAGATTCTCAAAGGGCGTATTGTCGAGATTACAAAAGATTTCGTCGTTATCGACGTCGGTTTGAAGTCTGAGGGTTTAGTGCCGATTAATGAGTTTACCGAACCCAATGAACTTTTCCTCGGCAATGAAGTTGAAGTCTACCTCGACCAAACCGAAGGCGAAGATGGGCAAATTGTGCTTTCCCGCGAAAAAGCTCGCCGTCAAAGACAATGGGAATACATCGTCAACCATTGTAAAGAAGGTTCAATCGTCAAAGGTAAGGTTATCCGCAAAGTTAAAGGCGGACTCATGGTCGATATCGGAATGGAAGCATTCCTTCCCGGTTCTCAGATTGACAACAAGCGCATTAAAAATCTCGACGAGTTCATCGGCCAAACCTACGATTTCAAGATTCTCAAAATTAATACAGAGCGCAAAAACATCGTTGTTTCTCGCCGTGAACTTCTTGAAGAAGAACGCATCTCCCGCAAAGCAGAACTGCTCGAAAATATCACAGAAGGTGATATCCGTCGCGGGATCGTCAAAAATGTCACTGACTTTGGCGTATTCTTGGACCTAGATGGCATCGATGGGCTGCTCCACATTACAGACATGACGTGGAAACGCATCAAGCATCCATCTGAAATGGTCAGCCTTGGCCAAGAGCTCGAAGTGATGATCCTTCATGTTGACAAAGAAAAAGGCCGCGTTGCCTTGGGCATGAAGCAAAAAGAATCCAATCCCTGGGAAGAGATCGAACAGCGTTATCCTCCGGGAACCCGCGTCCGCGGCAAGATCGTCAATCTTGTACCTTATGGTGCCTTTATCGAAATTGAACCTGGCATCGAAGGCCTGATCCACGTTTCCGAAATGTCCTGGGTAAAAACTGTTACCGATCCCAATGAAATCGTCAATAAAGGCGATGAAGTCGAAGCTGTTGTTCTTTCTGTCCAAAAAGAAGAAGGGAAAATCTCGCTTGGCTTAAAACAAACAGAAAAGAACCCATGGGACGAAGTTGAGAAAAAATATCCTATCGGCAGTAGCGTTACTGCGGAAATTCGCAATTTGACAAACTATGGCGCTTTTGTCGAGCTTGAACCCGGCATCGATGGACTGATCCATATTTCCGATTTGAGTTGGATTAAAAAAGTTTCCCATCCTTCCGAAGTCCTCAAAAAAGGCGACAAGGTAGAAGCCGTTGTCCTCTCAGTTGATAAAGAAAGCAAGAAAATCACCCTCGGGGTAAAACAGCTCAGCCACAATCCTTGGGAAAGCATCGAAAAGACAATGCCCGTCGGCACCCTTGTCAAAGGCATCGTTTCGAAAATCACTGCTTTCGGCGCATTTGTTGAATTGCCCAATGGTATTGAAGCCCTTGTCCATGTGACAGAACTTTCTGATCAGCCTTTTGGCAAAGTAGAAGATGTCGTAAACAAAGGCGAAGAGGTCATTGCAAAAGTGATTAAACTCGATCCAGAGCACAAAAAAATCGCGCTTTCGATCAAAGAATATCTCGTAGATAAGAACAAGGTCAACCGCGATGACATCATCGTTGGCACTACGAAAACTCGGAGCCCAAGCAAAAAAGGCAAAGAGAAACAAAAAGAAAAAGAATCCGAAGGAGAAGAAGGCTCTGCAGAATAATTAAGAGTTTTCCAAAAAATGAGTGCCATCGGCGATCCCCTTAGGCACTCATTATTACTATAAAAATTAAGCTCATTGTTCGGAAGGAAAACAATTTAAAGGGACGAGATGAATAAAGATCTAGTTGCCATTTTTGAATACCTCGAAAGAGAAAAAGGAATCAAACGGGAAATCATTATTTCTGCAGTTGAAGAATCCTTGCGCGCTGCCGCCCGTAAAAGCGTCAAAGGACATATCAACGTTTCCGTTCATATCAATCCGAAAACGGGCAATATCGATGTCATCGCTCAAAAAGAAGTCGTCGATAAAGTGACGATTCCCGAAGAAGAGATTTCCTTAGAGGAGGCTCGAAAAATCAATCCTTATTGTGAAATTGGTTCTTGGATCGATATCGCTGTAACACCTCAGGATTTCGGAAGGATTGCTGCACAAACTGCAAGACAAGTCATCTCGCAGAAGCTGCGCAGTGCTGAGCGCGATGTCATTTATGAAGAATACCGTCACCGTATCAATGAGATCATCTCTGGAACCGTGAAACGGATCATTCGCGGGGCCACGCTCATTGTCGACCTGGGCAAAGTTGAAGCAATCATGCCAGACCGCTTTTATCCCAAAACGGAAAAATACAATGTTGGCGATCGCGTCCAGGCGCTATTATTAGAAGTCCGAGATACTGAAAGTGGCGGCGCTGAGGTTATCCTGTCTCGCAGCCACCCTGAATTCGTTGCCCAGCTCTTCATTCAAGAAGTTCCAGAAATTAACGATGGGACGATCACAATTGAAAAAATCGTTCGCGATGCTGGTTATCGCACTAAAGTCGCTGTGCGCTCCCAAGACCCAAAAGTCGATCCTGTAGGAGCCTGTGTAGGGATCCGCGGTAATCGTGTCAAAAACATCATCCGTGAGCTCAACAACGAAAAGATCGATATCATCCCTTACGTTGAAGATCCTGCTGTCCTTTTGCAAGATGCAATGCAGCCGATCGAAATAAAGAAGATGTTTATCAGCGAAGACAAATCGGCGATCAGCATTGTCGTCAATGATGAAGATTATCCTGCAGCTCTTGGCAAACGCGGCATGAA
>JASHXO010000041.1 GCA_030043495.1 Candidatus Rhabdochlamydia sp. | reverse complement strand
AAAAGATCCTGAAAGGATTTCCTGTAACGGAGGAAAACTTAAAAGTTTCAGGTTTCCCCATTTCCGGATCGCTTTCACGTTATTGCAATGCCAATTTATCCGAGCTTCAACCTAAGGACTTGGAAACCCTGCGGCGCATTGCTGAATTTTTGGCCACTCATCCCAAAAAATCGGAAGCGTTAGTTGCAAGTTGTATTGGAGGAAAATATCCCAATTACACGATGTCGCTTGCGGAAATTCTGTCTATGCGTGGACTCAAAATTCTCGTGATCAATTGCATTTTCGATCAGGTTGTGCATCCCGATGACATGCCTGGGATTTGGCAATATCTCAATAGCCCGACGATGGACCTCCCGCTCAGGCGCAATTTGATGTTCGACTATTTGCCTAGCGGCGGGACTACGCGGCACACAGCAGAGTTTATCGGCAGTGCTAAATTTTCAAGTTTCTTGTCTCGTATCAAACAAAAATACGACATCGTCCTGTTGTTCAGCAGCGCAAATGCAAGCACCGCCGATGGACATGCATTTCTTCCGATTTCAGATTCGATCATCATTGCAGTTCAGCAAGAGCAAAAAGAGGAACTGATCGTCTACGTGGATTGGTCCGAGAATAAAGGAACAAGCTGTGCGAAATTCGTTTATATTGATGAATTAAGTTAATAAGAAATGAAATTCGCTTTCTTGGTGTACAAATGAAAATGATGTTGAATGGATTAAATCTATTTTTTAGAACTTTCCACTTTTTAATTTTTTTGTATATACCGAAACAACCTGAAGAATCGGGAAAAAAAACATTTTTTAACCACCCGCGAACAAGGTTCGCTAGAGATCACAGAGAGGGCTTAAATTTTAAATCGACTCGATACCCGCAGTCAAACATAATGTCTTTGTAGTTTTATTGATTTACGTATTATAATTCCATCAATAAATCTACATTTTTTAGATATTGAATGAGAGATTGGTTTCTTCCTAATTATCATTTGTCCTGCCTAGAACTTTTGCAGTCTGTTTTTGTTTCAGAATACGGTTTAAGGCATCTCAGACAGGCAGATCTCCATCCAGACAGAAAGTGGGAACATCGTCTTATCGCCGTCATTGAATTCGTTCCACTTTTGGGCCAGATTGCAATGCTTATCGAGTGGGTGGCATTTCAGATTTTGCTTGATCAGGGTTCTTTGGGCAACATGCCCCGAAAAGAACTGTTATTCAAAGGAACTCAAATACAGTCTGAAGGCTGGCTAAATCCAGAGAGAGCTTCTAGGCTTGTCGATTATTTAAATCAAAGAAGAGAGTCGGGGATTGTATTCAATCAAAGTAGAATCACTCCATTTATTAATGGAGGAACATGTACGGCAATGTCTCTTGACTTTGCCGAGGAATTTTTTAAACTTAGAAAAGTCCATGTAATGATAGGTAAGCACTCGGACGATCTTTTTTTAAATTCCATTCGCGATTTGGGTCAGCGATTTGCCGAAAGTTCGGAAGAGATGCGTACTCGGCAAGCGGCATTCAACGCTATTGAGGTAATATCGCATCCGCCTGGAATGGATGTTGCAAAGAATAAGGTCCAATCTCTTGTGAATTTGCACGGTTTTAAAGTTGATCACTCTTCATGCGAAATCCAAGTAGATCGAGCTGATTATGAAAGAACCCTAAAAGAAGAAGAGTCAAAGTTGCCCGACGGGCTCTATTTATTAAGGACGGTCAAGCCTTTTAACAATGTCAGGGAAGAACTGCATGGGCATTCAATGATCTACGTCAAAAATCAAAAAGAAGGTTTTTTTTATGATCCTAATGAAGGGGCAAAATACATGAGGAATTTTGATCATCTATCTGAACTGTCTGCAGCGCTAGCGAAGTGTTGCAGGATTTTCGATACTTCCAGGGCTCGATTTTATAGACTTGAACTATCCGCTCCAATACAGGCATAATTTGGGAAAAAATAGAGTAGTGCACATGACATTTTGTCAAAAAAAAATTCTTGTTACCGGCGGAGCAGGTTTTTTAGGCTCCCATCTTTGCGAAAAATTACTGGGGCTTGGCCATTCTGTAATCTGTCTCGACAATTTTTTCACCGGAAATAAAGATAATGTCCTTTCTTTGATTGATCATCCTTTATTCCATTTAATCGTACATGACGTTTGCCAGAGCATCGATCTCGATCTCGATTTGATTTATAATCTCGCTTGTCCGGCTTCTCCTATTCACTATCAGTTTGATCCCGTAAAAACGATCAAAACAAATGTCCACGGCGCCATCAATATGTTAGAACTGGCCAAAGCAAAAAATGCACGTATTTTGCAAGCCTCAACGAGCGAGGTCTACGGCGATCCGCATGTCCATCCTCAAGCTGAAGAATATTGGGGGAATGTCAATCCCATTGGTATTCGCTCTTGCTATGATGAGGGAAAACGCTGTGCCGAAACGCTATTTTTTGATTTTTATCGTCAGTTTGGGATTTCGATTAAAGTCGCGAGAATTTTCAATACTTATGGGCCGCGCATGCATCCCAATGATGGGCGCGTCGTCTCAAATTTTATCATCCAGGCCTTGAAAAATGAACCGATAACCATTTATGGCGATGGAATGCAGACCCGGTCTTTTTGCTATATCGATGACCTTATCCATGGACTGGTTTTGTTGATGGACTCTGAAGCAACGATGACAGGGCCCGTCAATCTGGGAAATCCCGTGGAGTTTACCATTAGCCAGCTCGCTGAACTTGTCCTTGAATTGATCGGTTCCCGATCCAAGCTCGTTTATCAGCCTCTTCCTAGCGATGATCCCAAACAACGCAAGCCGAATATTGCTTTGGCAAAATCCAAGCTTGGTTGGGAGCCGAAAATCCAGCTCAAAGAAGGGATTCTAAATACGATAG
>JASHXO010000040.1 GCA_030043495.1 Candidatus Rhabdochlamydia sp. | reverse complement strand
CTTGCCTTTGGAACGGCGGCCTGCTTCAGGAATTTCCCAGGCCTTTAACCAGTAGCATCGTCCAAGGGTGGTGAAGATGAGCAGATAATCATGGGTAGAGGCCACGTAAATATCTTTAAGGAGATCAGTCTCCTTTTTCGTCTCCAAACCAATGACTCCTGAACCGCCGCGCCGTTGTTCACGGAAAGTATCGACAGGCATCCTTTTGATGTAATCATCTTCTGAAATCGTAATGATCACAGTTTGCTCAGGGATCAGATCTTCGATATTGAATTCCCCTTCTGCTGCGATCATTTTTGTTTTGCGATCGGAAGCGTGATGTTTCTTCAGATCGAGAAGTTCATCTTTGATAATTCCGCGGACCAGAGCTTCAGAGGCTAAAATGGCGCGGTAGTGAGCGATTTTGGCTAAAAGTTCGTTATATTCGTTCTCAATTTTTTCTCTTTCGAGTCCTGTCAATTGATAAAGGCGCAGATCGAGGACAGCATTGGCTTGGGCGTAGGTAAGCGAATATGTGGCGATCAATTGCGCTCTTGCCGCATCGCGGTTTTCAGCAGCGCGGATCAATTTGACAACTTCATCCAGATGATCCAGGGCCTTAAGATAGCCTTCGAGAATATGTGCTCTTGCTTCGGCTTTCGCAAGCTCAAAACGCGTTCTGCGGCGGACCACTTCGATACGGTGATCGATCCAAGCAGCGATCAACTGCTTGATATTCATCGTACGCGGCAGGCCCTTGTCGAGGGCGAGCATATTGCAGCCGAAAGTAACTTGAAGATCGGTGAATTTAAACAGCTGATTGATCGTGACGTCAGGGATTTCACCGCGTTTGAGTTCAAGAACAATGCGCATTCCTTCTTTGTCGGACTCGTCACGGATGTCAGAAATACCTGAAATGGTTTTATCGTTTACGAGGTCGGCGATCTTCTTGATCAGGTCTGCCTTACTGATATTATAAGGAATTTCATCGACAATGAGCCGTTGTCTTTCTCCGCCGCTTTCCTGATCTTCGATATGAATGACCCCTCGAAGGATAAGTTTCCCCCTTCCAGTATGATAAGCTTCTTTCACACCGCGGAAACCGCAAATCATGCCTCCCGTCGGAAAATCGGGAGCAGGCATCACTTCCATGATCTGGTCGATGGTTGTCTGCGGATTGTCCAATAGGAGGAGCGTTGCTGAGATGAGCTCTCCTAAATTATGGGGCGGGATGTTTGTAGCCATACCGACGGCAATCCCAGAAGAACCGTTAGCCAGGAGATTAGGAAATTTTGCAGGAAAAACAGTCGGCTCAGTTTTCGTCTCATCATAGTTGGGAACGATCTCAACGGTATCTTTTTCCAAATCCTCCATGAGCGCCATCGAAGAATGAGTCAGTCGCGCTTCGGTATAACGCATTGCCGCTGGTGGGTCGCCGTCGACCGATCCAAAGTTACCTTGACCATCTACGAGGCGGTAACGCATCGCCCAAGGCTGTGCCATACGCACAAGGGTCGGATAGATCACGGTCTCACCATGCGGATGGTAGTCACCAGAAGTATCGCCGGAGATCTTGGCACACTTACGGTGTTTTGACGCGGGGCTTAAGTTGAGCTGGCGCATCGCATAGAGGATACGGCGTTGCGATGGTTTGAGACCATCGCGCACATCCGGGAGAGCACGAGAAATGATCACCGACATCGAATAGCGGAGGTAGCTTTCCTTAACCTCTTCTTCGACATTGCGTGGGAAAATGATTTCATCTTTGGTGTAAGACATGTTTTGCTTGCTCTCCTTAGAAGATATTTACAAAATCCAAATCAGTGGATTTTTCGTTTTATTTTTGTGCCTCTTCGCAGGACACACTTATGTAAGTAGGCCAAGAAGAGACACAAAGAGAGAACGAAAAAGATACAAAAAGCCACCATTTGAATTTATAAATGCCTTCTTAAATATCCAAATTCTTAACTGAAAGGGCGTGTTGCTCAATAAAGGCGCGGCGCGGTGGAACATCTTCGCCCATCAACATCGTAAACATATGATCTGCGGCAATCGCATCGGGCAGGGTAACGCGCAATAAAGTACGCTTAGAAGGATCCATCGTTGTTTCCCAAAGCTGATCCGCATTCATCTCACCAAGACCTTTGTAGCGTTGGATCTCAATCCCTTTACGACCATTATTGCGCAACAACTCAATTCCTTCCTTGAGAGTATGTACGGGCTGTTCACGGCCTTCTTCATCGACAATATCAAAAAGTTTTCCGTCGGCGATCATGTATTGATCGAGCGAAAAATTGTAGGCTGAGAGACGCGTTCTCAAATCGTCAAGAGCATTGAGTTCGTAGAGTTCGACAAAAGGCACACTCTTCAAGCGGAAAGTCTTCATCTCTTCCGTCTGCTCTTCGAGAGGGATGGCCGCGAGAGTATCCGCATGTTTTTGCCGTTGGATTTCTTCGTCTGCCTTTTTGACTTCGGTAAATTCTTCTTCAGAAAAAATAAAACGAGTTTCATCACCGAGCTTCACTTGGAAACGAGGAAGTTTTCCTTCTACATTTTTAGCACTCAAAAATTCGCGGAAAGGAATCCCTTTGCGTTCAATAGAATTGATGAGATTTTCAACCTCGCGGATCACTTTAAGCATTTCTTCAAATTGCTCAGCGCTTAGAAAATCTGTATGTCCGACAAGCTTGACATGGACATCGCTCATGCCCAATTTCAAGAGATATTCGTCCATCTCTTTTTCACTGTGGATATAACGGCTCACTTTCTTTCTCGCCACACGGTACAGGGGAGGGCGTGCAATGTAGATAAAGTTGTTCTCGATCAAAGCGGGCATATGCCGATAGAAGAATGTCAAAAGCAAGGTGCGGATGTGAGACCCGTCGACATCGGCGTCGGTCATGATAATAATTTTATGGTAGCGGAGCTTCTCAAGACTGAAATTATCAGCCCCGATCCCGCAACCGAAAGCTGCGATCATCGAACCGACTTCTGTATTCTGTAAAATCTTTTCCAGACGGGCTTTTTCGACGTTGAGGATCTTACCGCGAATCGGCAGGACTGCCTGAAAACGGCGATCGCGGCCTGTTTTGGCCGAACCACCCGCAGAATCTCCTTCGACGATGTAGATTTCGCAAAGAGCTGGATCTTTCTCTTGGCAGTCGGTCAGTTTTCCAGGCAGACGCGCACTGTCAAGGGCTGTTTTGCGCAAAGTCAGCTCACGGGCTTTCCGGGCAGCCTCGCGCGCCTGCGCAGCAAGGATTGCTTTCTCGACGATGATTCGTGCGATCACAGGGTTTTCTTCAAGGAAAGTCGTCAGCTCTTCTCCCACTATTTGCTGAACGACAGAGGCCACTTCGCTATTTCCAAGCCGTTGCTTTGTCTGCCCTTCGAATTGAGGATTGGGCACCTTTGCGGAGATGACTGCAGTCAACCCTTCCCGCATATCATCGCCGGAGACAAAAGCTTTGTCGCTTTTAAGCAGATTGTGGCCTTTAATGTACTGATTTAAGACGCGGGTAAGCGCGGTGTTGAAACCTGTGACGTGGGTTCCTCCTTGGCGCGTAGTGATGTTATTGACGTAGGAATGAAGGTTTTCTGTGTAAGTATCATTCCACTGCATGGCAACTTCAAATTCGAGAATGCCATCGGCAACTTCCTTAGAGCCGAAAATATAAATCGGTTTTGGAAAAAGAGGTGTTTTATTCTCGTTTAAATATTCAACAAAAGAGCGTACGCCCCCTTCATAGCAGAAAGAAACTTCGGTTGGTACAGTTTCTCTTTCATCGCGGAAATTGATCCTTAAATTTTTATTCAAAAAAGCAAGCTCACGGAACCGTTTGAGCAGAATATCATAGTCGTACATTGTGACAGAAAAAATGGTATCGTCGGCCAGGAAATTGACTTTGGTTCCATGCTTTTGAGTCTCGCCAATGACCTTTAATGGATGGATCATTTTACCCTTCGAAAATTCCATCTCGTAGATTTTTCCATTTTGATAAACTTCAACGTGCAATCTTTTGGAAAGGGCATTGACGCAAGAAACTCCAACACCATGAAGACCGCCGGAAACTTTATAAGTGGCCTTATCAAATTTTCCGCCGGCATGTAAGATTGTCATGACGACTTCAAGCGCGGAAACGTCCCGACCTTGCTTTTGCGATTCTTTTTCATGGCGTCCCACAGGAATTCCCCGACCATTATCTTCAACGGAGACGGAATTGTCTTTATGCAAGATGATCGTGATCTCAGTACAAAATCCTGCCAACGCCTCATCGACGCTATTATCGACGACCTCATAAACAAGCTGATGCAGGCCATTGATTTGCGTATCGCCTATGTACATACCAGGCCGTTCACGAACGGCCTGAAGACCTTCTAAGACGGTAATCGAACTAGCATCGTATTCTTTCTCTTTGGTCATCGTGGTCATACCTTACTCAAATTCTAAATTATTTTTTTTCGCGAGCGAGTTTTTTAGAGCCGATTGCAAACTAACCGATGCGAAAATGTATATTCTTTATCTCAACGGAGGGAAATTTTTCCCTTAAATTCTTCAACAAACGGCTCCGTTCGTGTTGAGAGAGCAAACTATATAAAGTGGAATTGCTCACTTTTACAACGAGTATACCTTTTTCAAAACTCATTGCCTTAGTCATCGAGGCAAGCTTTTCACCGATAATCTGCGGCCAGGCCACGAGGATCAAATCGGGTCGATCGCGATGGATAGCGCCAATCTGATTCAAAACTTTTGGGAGCAGGTCTTTCATCTGCTTATTTGTAAGATTGGATCCATCCCCTTTGTCCATAAAATCCTTCCACGTGCTTGAATATATAAACCATTTATCAAAATAGCAAGACTAAAGCTTGATATTTTATGAAGCTCTATGAATCGACTGCGTAGCACTCAATTTATTGTTGAGCTCTCTCTTACAAATGAGCAACCCTTTATTTTTAGTAAGTGCCGCAACTTAGTCGAACTCCCAATTTTTGAATTTGTTTTGGGTAAATGAGAAATACCTGGAAAAAAGAAAGATTCTAGCAGAATTTGGCTTTATGTTGCATCAGTAGTATGCCCAAACAGCTTGAAAAAAAGATTAATTACTAAAAGACGAATGTACTAAGACCAATGGCGATCAAAAAATAGATTGACATCGAGAGAAAATCGTTAAAGGCGGTCACGATTGGACCAGAGGCAACAGCAGGGTCAACGCCGATCCGCGCAAAAAACAAGGGAGACAAGACACCAAGCACAGTCCCCGCCAAACAAGCTCCAGTAAGTCCTGTCCCAACAATTATGCCTACTGCAGCTGGACTGACATCGACCCGGGAAACACCTGCAAAGTCAAGCACATAAACGACGATTCCGCATAGAACTCCAAATACAGTTCCAGTCGTCATGCCCATTAAAAGCTCTTTCAGTACTGCTTCTCCCCTATTGCCGAGAGAAACCAACCCCAGTGCCATGCTGCGGACAAGGATCGTACTGCATTGAATACCGATATTTCCCGACATTCCCGTGATCAAAGGCACAAAAAACATCACAAAAGTTAAGATGCCTCCTGCATAATTTTGAAAAGAGGACATCACACCTACATTGATTAGGCCGGCACAAAGCGTGACAACAAGCCATGGAGCACGTGAAAAAAAGCGTTTTAAAAGTGGCTCATGTTCGCTGACTTTTTCTGCTGTACCCGCCATGTTTGCAATCGTTTCATCGGCGATATCCTCCATCGCATCGAGGACATCTTCATAGGTAATCACACCAAGCATTCGATTATTGAGATCGACAACGGCAAGAGCCGAAATTTTATAGCGCTCAACGATATCCACGACTTCTTCGCGCGATGTTTCTGGAGTCACCTTATGTAGGATCGATTTCATGACCTGCCGGAGCGGCAAATGAGGCGGATTGACAATCAAGTTGCGAGCGGGCACATATCCTTGCAATTCTCCAGCCTGATTTAACACGAAAATCTGGCGCGTCAGATCAATGCCCGGATTGTCACGGATATGGGCAGATGCCTGACCAATGGTCACATCCATGGAAAAGGCAAAAAATTCGTTAGTCATCAAACGTCCAGCCGTATTACGGCGGTGCTTTTTGATCTCGCGAATTTTCAATGCTTTGCTCGCTTCCAACATTTCGACAACACGGCGAAACCTGCGCTCAGAAATATCTTCTAAGACCTCGACCGCTTCATCCGGCGGCATATGTTCCAATAATTTCTTCATGTCCGCATCGCTAATATGGCGCAAGATAGCGACACGAGTGCTGCTATCCGTGTTCACCATAAAATCGATCTTCGCTTCAATTCCTGACAGATTTTCATAGATCATTGGACGGGCATGAGGCGGGAGGCGCGAAGCAGCGTAAGCGAGGTCGACGGGAGAATGTTCGGAGGCAATTTTAACGATATCGTGAAGGACAACCGTCGAGGTTTGCTTATGGAAAGCTTGTTCTAATTTTTCTTGTAAAAGGTCGTGCAAATGCGAGGTCTTAGACTCCAATAAATTGCCCGCGGCGGCGGCATCATCCACGGTTTTTTTCATCTCTTCATCAGAGGCAATTTGCATGGGGTCCCCCTCTTTTTCAAGAGGATTTTCACCTAAATTTACATCTTAAATAAAACCCTAAAATTTCAGCGAAGTATACCCGCATAACTCGTTATTTTTCAAGTAAAAGTATCTGGTATTTAATTATCATTTCCCTTAAAATCTCCCTATAAAATTAAAATTTCGGAATTACCTATTTATGTTTAAGCCAGAAAAAATTCGTAATATTGCCATTATCGCTCATATTGACCACGGAAAGACGACCATGCTCGACAGCCTGCTTAAACAGTCGAATGTCTTCCGCGATAATGAAAAGATCCCTGAAAGGGTCATGGACAGCTATGACCAAGAAAAAGAGCGTGGGATCACCATCTTTGCAAAGCATACCAGTGTCTTCTTCGAGGATTTTAAAATAAATATTATAGATACCCCCGGCCATGCGGATTTTTCCGGCGAAGTCGAGCGAGTCCTCGGACTAGTCAACTCGGTCCTACTCCTCGTCGATGCTCAAGAAGGCCCCATGCCGCAAACACGCTTTGTTCTTTCTCAGGCGCTTAAAATCGGCCTTCGGCCTATTGTCGTCCTTAACAAGATCGACCGACCCCACGCTGATCCTGATCGCGCATTAAATTTAACTTTTGACCTTTTCGTTGAGCTTGGGGCGAATGATGAACAGCTCGATTTCCCCATCTGCTATGCTTCCGGACTGGGAGGATTTGCTATCATGGATCTCAAAGATCCCCGTACTGACATGCGACCGCTTTTTGAGTTGATCATTAAAGCCGTTCCCCATCCTCCAGGCAATCTCGATCTCCCTTTCCTCATGCAAGCCGCCACTTTAAGTTATGATGATTTTGTCGGTCGTCAAGCTTGCGGCCGTATTTTAGAAGGGAAAATCCGCAAAGGCGATCCGATCACTAAAGTCGATAAAAACGGCCATCCCACCCAGCATAAGGTTCAAAGAATTGAAGGCTACCATGGCCTGCGAAAAATCGAGTTGGACGAAGCCGGCGTTGGCGACATAGTCAGTATTTCAGGCATCCCTGAAATCACCATTGGAGATACTCTTTGCGATCCTAACCACATCGTCCAATTGCCCCCCATCACACTTGCCGAACCAACCTTGTCTGTTGAAATGATGGTCAACAATGGCCCTTTTGTCGGTAAAGATGGCAAGCACGTCACAATGAACAAGCTTCGCGACCGCCTTTCCCAAGAAAGAAAAGCAAATATTTCTTTGAAAATTGAGGAAAATTATCGCGATGACGCTGCCCGCATTTGCGGACGAGGCGAGCTCCACTTGGCCGTTCTCATCGAAGCAATGCGGCGTGAAAATTATGAATTTACCATCTCCAAACCGCAAGTTATCATCAAAGAAGTTGAAGGCACACCTCAAGAACCTTACGAGGTTGTTCACATCGAAGTCCCTCAAGAGTATTCAGGCACTGTCATCGAAGAACTTTCTCGCCGTAAAGGTGAAATGCGCGCCCTCAATACTAACGAGCACAATATTACCAGCATTGAATTCTTAATCCCTACCCGCGGCCTCATGGGCTATCGCAACAACTTTCTCACAGTCACCCGCGGCTTAGGTATCCTTACCTCTGTCTTTGACAGTTATGGCCCGCATAAGGGCGATATTCCAGGTAGGCCCAATGGCGTTCTCATTTCCAACGGCCCTGGCAAAGTCACAGCTTATGCCTGTTTTGGTATCCAAGAGCGCGGTTCCCTGTTTATCGGTCCAGGAGATGAAGTTTATGAAGGCATGATTGTCGGGGAAAATTCTCGCGACAACGATCTCGTCGTCAATGTCGTCCGCGGAAAACAGCTCACCAATATCCGTGCTTCAGGTAGCGATGAGAACATCATTCTCACTCCGCCGCGAACGTTCACGTTAGAGCAAGCGATCGACTTCATCCAAGACGACGAGCTCGTCGAAGTCACCCCCAATTTCATCCGCTTGCGCAAGCGTCTTCTCAATGAGAACGACCGCAAGCGCAAAGGTTAACAAGTGACTCCTATTTAAAGTCACTTTTTCTCGCTTAGAGCCATCTCTTAGGACAACCTATAAACTGCTTACCTAAAACTTTTAATTACACCCCTCTCTTGAAAAGCGCTTGAGGAAAATTGTAGTATACTTTAAACTATGACTTTTTTCACGTTGGGCGTATAGAGCACCTGATCTTGCTGCGCTCAAGCTTGCGCGTTGTGCGGGAGTAGTTCAATTGGTTAGAGCACTGCCCTGTCAAGGCAGAAGTTGCGGGTTCAAGCCCCGTCTCCCGCGTTTCTTTTACCAGTATTTTCATTTCTAATGACCCAACTTGTCCCCTATGCACCTAAGGGGGAGGGTAGGGGACAAGTTGGGTTAATAGTCTAGAAAAGTTCATCGTTTACGTTTGTTGTGGAATCCAAGAGCATGGCTCTCTATTTGTTGATCCAAGTTAAAAATGAAAAAAAGCGGCAAAAAAATAAATCTCTTTACAACTTAAAATCTCAGCTGCTATCTTTTTAGTTTTTTCTGCATGATTTAAAAGGCACGGGATGAAAAAAGATCTAGAAGTTCCTTCTCGTCATGAAGTCTGGAAAATGTTCGATCAGATTTCTCCGACTTATGATTGCGTCAATCGCATCATGACGTTTGGAATGGACCAGTTATGGCGAAAACAGCTGTGCTCTTTTCTACCTCATCAAAAAGGAATACGAGTTCTCGATTGTGCGACTGGCACCGGCGATCAAGTGATTGCATTGATAGAAAAAAATCCTTCGATTTATTCTGTAGTGGGCATTGATCTTGCCGCTGCGATGATCGAAATCGCCAAGCAAAAGATCGCCAAAAAATCTTATGCGAATAAAGTCGAATTCCAAGTTGCTAGCGCCCTTGAAATTCCCTTTCCGGATAACTCTTTTGAATGTGTGACCATTTCTTTTGGAATCCGTAATGTGACGGACATTATGGCTGCATTTAAAGAATTTCGTCGTATCTTAAAGCCTAAGGGCAGAGTGCTGATCCTCGAGGGGACGATTCCAAGAAAAAAATGGT
>JASHXO010000010.1 GCA_030043495.1 Candidatus Rhabdochlamydia sp. | reverse complement strand
TGGGCGAGATGATAGTCCGCTTTTTTGACAGCAAGATACTGTATAATTGACAACTTACCGAGCCAGCTTTTGGGACTGATCTCGACACCAAAAAACGCTGAGGTCAAAATCCCCCAAATCACACAGGAGGTAGAAAGGATTGTCGCGAGCTGCAAGAAGCGCTTTGCACTTCCGCGAAGATTGGGATATTTAAACTTTAAATAAATGCACAATCCTAAATACATTAAGCCGTATCCGCCGTCAGCGACGATCATAGCGAAAAATAAGGCAAAGAACCAAAAGACCCAACCGGAAGGATCACGGTCCGTCGTCGCAGGAATATCATAAATTTTAACGAGATCTTCCCCGATACGCGGAGGTCCTTTATTTTCCATATAAGTTGGAACTCGATCGGTCTCTTCGATGAGAATCAGTTCACAGTGAATCGCCATTCCATCGATAATCGAATAGAGGATGTTTGTTTTATTGGAAGGGACCCAGGCTTCGATAGCAAATAGCGAATTTTCTAAAGGATAGGTCACCTCCTTTTTTACAGCGATGAGATTGTAATCATTAAGCCGTTCGACTAAGGATTCGTGAAGAAAATCGAGATGTCCCGCAAATCCTTTCAATTCCGCTTCGATCTGATGAAGGGATTCTTTGACAAAGCCCAGATGCATTTGGAGTTCGCCAAGCGGCCTGTCAATGCGCATTTCAATCATGTCAGGATAACTGCATGACTTTTTATTGATTGCAATGAAATAGTCCAGATCGTAATCACTGGCGATGTAAATAACCTCATCCCCAAGGTTAGCGAGATGGGATTTGGCTGTTTTCATGCAAAAGAATTGAATTTCGCACTGACCTTTGCGTTCGATGTAGTCGATATCTTCAAGAGAAAAATCTCCAAATGGGGTAACACGGACAATTTCGGCTTCAAGGAGACGTTTTTCTTCAGAAAGGCGTTCGACTTCAGCTTTAAGGCCAATGATTTTTTGCGCTGTCCCATCAGCGTATTGAAGATCCATCTCGCCTTCATAGGATTTCTTCACAGGAAGTTTGCGCAAGATCTTCATTGCATTCAGGAGATGTTGGATCTCGAGGGGAACTTCAGCAGGTTTTCTACCTTGGGGAGAAATAAATTCGATGATCCCTTTTTGTTGAGCTCTGCTAAAAAAACGATCGATGTCTTCTTCGGCACCGAGAATGAGATATTTTTTTACATCGATGATCATTACTTACCATGCGCTCTTAATAGAATTTTCTTTTTTGCGACTTTAGCCTGAGACACAGCGGCAAGCTGTTGGTCGCCGAGGAAGATCTTGATTTTTTTGATATTTTCTTGAGCTCGCGGAATGAGGATTTTTTCAAAAAGATTAACGCGGATGGAGACTTCGCGAAGCTCTTTTTCAAGAGCATGCTTTTTTTCTTGCGCAATTTTGATCTTTTCGCGGGCCACAATTAATTCTTTGATCCCAAGAATCGCCGATTCAAACCATACTGGAGTATCGAAAAGAGAATAAGTCGGCGGTTCGAAAATCACCCGCTCAAAAATGGGAATGTCTACACCTGCCACATTTTCATGAACTCGGTCGACCTGACGAACTTTCACTGCAGAGAAGAGATCTGGAGCGCTTCGCTCCGTTAACAAGGCGGAGAATTTTACGACTTTCTCCTGAGAAAGCGCAAACTCACCCATTAAGGCTTCAATTTCAATTTGAGCTTGATTCACTTCGACCTGCAACATCGCTTTTTTAAGCTGCAGAGTTGGAAGATATTTACGCAGACGATCGAGCTTGAGTTGTTGGGCGCGCAATTCTGTTTTGGTGAACTTGATCTCAGCCATTTAACTTGTGCCCTCCACGGATTTTGGCCAATATTTATCAACGAAGGTTTGCTTGATCCCAACCTCATGTTTTTCGAAACATTCCGCCAATGTTCTCCAGCCGAGATCGAGAGCGGCCTCCAACGCGAGGTTGACTTGCAAGTTCATCATCCGATCTTCAAACAAATGAGAAAAATGCAAAAGCTTTTCATCCCAACGCGAAAGACGGAAGCCCATACTCTTGCGTTCACGGGCCTTCATAGAATCAGCATAGAGGCGGATCTGAGCATTGGCAATATCGCCATGATCTTCACGCGTTACCTTCCCAATCACCTGTTGCTTCAAACGCGAGAGCGAACCGAACGGGTCGATGCGCCCGCCATGAAGATAGAACTGTCCTTCCGTGATGTACCCTGTATTATCGGGAATCGGGTGCGTGACATCGCCGCCCGGCATCGTCGTTACAGAAATGATCGTAATCGAACCGCTGCCATCAATATCGACAGCCTTTTCATAGCGCGATGCAAGGTCAGAATAAAGCGAACCAGGATAGCCACGATTAGAAGGGACTTGGTCCATGGTGATCATGATCTCTTTGATCGAATCTGCAAAAGCCGTCATGTCAGTCAAGAGAACAAGAACATCTTTGTCTTGGACAGCAAACTGCTCAGCGCAGGCCAAGGCCATATCAGGAACTAAGAGGCATTCCACTGCAGGGTCTGTGGCACGATGGATGAACATGATCGTCTTATTTAAGGAACCGGCCCGTTCGGCATTGTCGATGAATGCTTGATAATCGTCGAAACGGAGCCCCATTCCTCCAATAATCACGACGTCTGCATCCGTTTGGTTGGCAATGCGCATTAACAGGGCGTTGTAAGGCTCTCCAGCAATGGAAAAAATCGGGATCTTTTGAGATTTAACAAGACAATTAAAAACATCGATCATGGGGATATTTGTCCGGACAAGATCGCGTGGAATGATGCGGCGGACAGGATTAAAAGAAGGCGCCCCGATCTCGATGTGTTCGCCCATGATTACAGGACCCGAATCAATGGGATCGCCAGCTCCGTTCAAACGACGCCCTAGTAAAGAATCGCTGTAGACAGCCTGCATTTGCCTTCCTAAGAAAGTCACGCGATCATTGGTAGCAATCCCGCGAGTATTTTCAAAACATTGCAAGGTGACGACATCGCCATCGATGCGCAATACGGATGCATAAGTAGAACGTCCATTGCGCTTATGCACGCGAGCGAGCTCCCCAAGGCTGACGCCATGGGCGATGACAGTGATCAAATTTCCTCGCATGTCGACAATTCTATCGTAAACTTTCTTCATCGCGTCACCTTTTCCTTCTTAGAGGTCGTTTCGAGTTTCTTTTCGGTATGTTCAAAGGTCTGCTCATATCTTGCGGATTTAAATGGCATGAAATTCATGTTCTTAATTTCATTCTGTAATTCTAGAAAAAAGCTGCGAGCCTCATCATGCGAGTCAAAATTAAAGCCCATATCGAAGATTCGGTTGATCAACTGGAACAAAGGAATTTGTCTTTTCAATGGACAGTAGGCATCTTCTTTATCAAAGGCATTTTGCTGCAGGTAAGAGAATTCGTATAGCTCCGACTTCAGAAAAGTGATCATATCGGTCAAAGAAATGCCTTCTTCGCCGACAACCTCCATCCGTTTGCCTATCTCATCGCCCTCGCGCAATATCTTGGCGGACTTTTTGACCATTTTTCCCCACCCGGCAACGCGCTCTTCCAATTCCCGGCTCACATCATCGATGTACTTGCTCCAGGAAATCAGCGGATCGACTGCAGGATAACGCCGGGCATCCGACCGAGCTCGCGACAGCCCATGAAAAGCCCCGACGACGGAGAGCGTGGCCTGCGTGACAGGCTCCTCAAAATTTCCACCCGCTGGGGATACAGTTCCTCCTATAGTCATTGAGCCTTGTTTTCCATTCCTGAGAAAAACAACTCCAGCGCGTTCGTAGAAAGCGGCAATCCGTGAAGCTAAATATGCAGGGAAGGCTTCTTCGCCGGGAATTTCTTCTAGGCGTCCCGACATTTCACGCATCGCCTGCGCCCAGCGCGAAGTGGAATCGGCGAGCAGCAAGACATCGAGTCCCATCTGACGATAGTATTCAGCGATCGTTGCTCCCATGTAGATCGAAGCTTCGCGAGCGGCAACCGGCATCGATGAGGTATTGCAGATCATCACTGTTCGATGCATCAACGGCTCATTAGTATGCGGATCGGTCAAGTGTGGGAAGCTTCGCAGGACCTCAACAACCTCGCCGGCGCGCTCTCCACATGCGACAATAACGACAATGTCGACAGAAGAATATTTGGACAGATGATGCTGCAAGACCGTCTTGCCCGCCCCAAAGGGCCCGGGAGCACAAAATGTCCCGCCTTTAAGAACAGGAAATTGAGTATCGATAATCCGCATCCCAATGTCCATCATGCGGGAAGCTTTGATCTTTTCTCCTTCGAAAAGAGGCATTTTCACAGCCCATTTTTGCATCATAGTGAAATGCTGTTCTTCCCCCTTGCTGTCTACGCCTCTTGCGACAACCGTCTCTACTGTGTAAGAACCTGGTTTGATGACCCAATTTATCGTGTACTCATCAAACGAGGTGAACGGGACCATGATCTGATGATGGAAGCGGCCCTCCATCGTGTAACCGAGGTAATCGCCTCGTCGCACGACATCACCCGGCTTAACCGCGGGATGGAAATCCCAATGACGCGAGCGATCGAGCGGGGGAATGTAAACTCCTCGAGAAAGAAACAGCCCAGTTGCATCTGCCACTTTTTCAAGGGGGTTCTGCAACCCGTCAAAAATCGAAGTGAGCAGTCCAGGTCCTAATTCAGCCTCCAGCAAATGAGCGGTAAATTCTACAGCGGTATTTAGACGAACTCCACGCGTATCTTCGAAGACTTGAATTTTAGCCACGTCTCCGACGATTTCAATCACCTCTGCCTTCAAAGATACACCGCCGCCGATACGCACCATCGAAATTTCTCCTTGATGGATATCGCCTTGAAACTGAACATGCAAGAGGTTTCCAAAAGCCTTGACAACTTTTCCTGTCGCTACTTGTTTTTGAGTGATATTTGAAGCTTCGTTCATCGGACCTCTTGTGTTATCATTTCTGATTAATTTTTCTTTAAAGTTTTGTATTCATCATTATTGCGTAAGCACATTCTGACTACTCAGTAAAATTTATCCGTCCTCCGGCGGAAACCCGGCCCTTAAGAGCCAGGTATTTTCAAAACAATGTTGGGCCGAGAACAAAGCTCGGCCTCCAACTTAATCCCAGGCCTTAAGACCTGGGTTCACCCGCTTGTAAATGTTTCCACAATCATATTTCCTCGCTCTATATCAAGCTCAAATGTGCTTTCAATAATCATCAATTGAGCCATGTAGCAGAGGATTTGGTCGATCGTAAAGAGCCTGTCTTCAGCAAGTTCTGCAATTTTTCGAAATCGATATTCTGCAAATGCCCTATGTTCAGCCCATGGATCAGCATAGCATGAAGCGATCAATTCTTTTATTTCAGCATATTCAGAAGGAGGTTCGTAGATTTCAGAATCTTTTTGAGCAAGAATATGCGCAACGATGGGATCGGTAGAATCTTCAAATTGCAATTCTTTAGAGACATCGCGATTCAATTGCTTTGCCCTTAATGCAAGAAGGACAAGTCGCCATTCTCTTTCAAAGATGAGATAGTTACGCAAAAACCCTTTTTGTTTTGGAATCTCCTCATTAAAAAATCGGGCGAGCAATCCATGAAAATTCCTGATCTTATCCGTGACTTTTTCAAACTGATCTAAGAAATCAAAGACGTAGTCAGGAAGGACAGCGTGGACCAGTAAAGCTTCATCGAGCTCTTTCTCATTTAAATTTCCTCTTGGGTCGACGGGTTCTTCCATCAGGAGGGCGCGGATGTTATAAATGTCGACAAAACGTCTTAAGACAATCGTCTTTTCTAAATCTTGCTTGCTTAGATTAATCTCAAGCCTTGCCATCAGTTTTTCGAAAGTAATTTCGGGTCGTTCATGCAGGGCCAAAGGCGGCAAAGAAGGGACGACAAAATAGTAGTTACGCATATAAAAAATTCCTGCAGCTTAGAATGCGTTCGCAATACTGACCAGCTTTTTTTCAGCTCCTTAAGTAAGTTCGCTTAAACATTTATAATGAATATTTGCAACTTCCTAAAATTTAAACCGAGCCGAAAACCAGCTCGCGGAAATCCTTGCGGATATAATTCGCTACGAGTTCTTTCAAAGCAGCATCAGAGATATCGATCGTAATATTCTCCTTAAGCAGCTTGACTTCGATCCCCCCCGTTAAAGGGCCGACGAGAACACTTTTTTCTTTAAGTTTTTCTAAAATTTCATGAGCTAGAAGCATATTTACAGCGCGTGCTGGAACAACAGCAGGGATATAAACGCTTAACGCTGCTTCAATCCCTTCTTTTTCGATCCCTTTGACGACCGCGGTGACCAATTGCGCCAAAACTTTTGGATCTTGTGTATGCTTTGTCATCAAACGAGTGAGCTCTTGATTGAATAGTTTTTCCTCAATGCTCTGTTTCAATGCCTCAACTGCTTGTTTACAAGCTTGGCTCAGAGAAGATTGAAAAACGTTTCTTTGGCGTTCAATTTCTTGGCGAGCTTCAAGATGGATCTTCTCAACCTCTTTATGTGCAGCCGCAACAATCTGCTCGGCCTGCTCTTTAGCAGAACGAATAATTTGTTCCGCTTCAATTTCAGCTGGCTCCAATGTTTCTCGCCGCAGAATGTCGCAGATTTTTTTAACTTTATCTTTCCCTGATTCTGTTCCTTTCATGTCCGAATGACTCTCTATAACATACGTTTTCTTGAACCAATACTCAACACATCACACATAAGTTATTTACATTAGGTGGATATTTTTCAATGTAAAATTGCCATATTTATAAATAAAAAAAAAATTAGATTCAATGCTCTATGAGCAATCTCTGAATTTGAAAATCCTCCATCTCAACATTGTTGGCAAAAGAAAAAATTGCAGGAAAGTCGATCATCTGAGATAACTATACCGAAATGAACTCAAAAATTGGGCATTTGGCAAGGGAAATGCTTTGAATTTCCAGACATTGCCGACACCGAAGTAGCACAACTTGGATAAGTTGTGCATGCAGGCGGGTTCAAATGCAGTGGCTACCTGCACTAAGCCAAAAACCAACTTTTGAGTTCATTTTGGTACAATGGTTACTTCTTTTTTTCTTACTAAAGGTGGGCATTCCATGAAAAGATTACTGACCGCTTTTATCCTTCTCACTTTGCCATCTCTTAGTTTCTCCGACGAACTTGAACGGTGGAAAAAAGATAACGAGTCGATCTGGCGTACTGGAGCAGGCGCAGAAGATGGGACCTTCACAGCAATTTCCATGTCGATGTTAGGATGGGGACTCGGCCTTTCAGCAGGGATCGCGATTTTAGCTTCCGTCCTGCATCAAAGCACAGCCGGTCATTCTCACACACATTGTGACGACTGAGAAAAATTAGGAAAAGATTGAATATGCGTTGTAAAATTTTATTTTCCATCGCTCTTTTCTCATGTTTCTTAACGGCGGCCTCTACTAAAAATCATTCCACTTCGATTGTTCAGGCCGTTGAATCGACCCATCTTACTCAGTGTTTTTTCATTCCACCTGAAAATTGGGATATCGCTGACCCAAGGACTCTTTCCTCCAAAGTCAAGATGGCTTTTCTTAAAAATAGCGGAAAAAGTTTTTGTCCTTCCATCAATCTCGCCATTGAAGAGACAGATGTTTCCTTAACAGACTATCTTAAAGCAGTTAAAGCTATCCACGAACAAGACCGTAACAATCATTGGCGCTCATTGGGCAAAGTACGTACAGCAGCAGGGATGGCCCAATTGACAGAGATCGATTCGACAACGGAATGGGGCCCCGTTAGGATCTTACAACTAATTCTTATTAAGGATAAACACGCTTATGTCCTCACTGCAGCGGCTCTTAAAGAAGAAATGTCGAATTATTATAAAGACATTCAATCTGCCTTCCGTTCATTTACTCTCTCCAATGATCTATTAGGCAATATCCCACAATTAGAGCGCAGAGAAATGTTAAGACAAAAACAGATTGAGCTATTCGCTGCCGCTGAAAAATTTAGCCAATCCCCTGCTCTAAAGAAAAATCTATTCGAAGATCCATCTTTTCAAGAACAGCATTGGGCTCCTTTTCAAAAAACTGTCCTGGACAATTTTGGTGACATGGGAGCCTTTTGGCAAATTTTATTTCTCCGAAATGCTCACGAGAAACTGCTTTCTCTGTCGGGGATGGAAACAATAGACAATAATAACATTCAAAAATAAAATCGGTTCCAATATGAAAAAGCTAGTCAATTTTTGTCTCATAGCCTCAACAATCGCATTTTCTCCGGCTCTTCATGCCCAGGATCACGAGCCCATGCAACCTCAACACGCCCCATTAGAAGATGACGATTCAACACAAGATTCCACAACTCCGCAGACTCTCCCAACTTCTCCGGATGAGTCGACAACGCCTGAAGCCATTCCTTCGGACAATGAAGATGAAGGAACTCCTGTGGGCCAAGCTGCTAGCGAAGGTTCAAAAGCTGCCAAGAGAAAACAATGGCAAAATATCGCACTCGCAACCACTGCTGTGGTTGTTGCCGTTACGGCCCTGATTCTGATTGCTAACAACGACGGCCATCGAAGTGACGACTAAACGGATTTACTTATCTCCCGAACTCTGGATAGTGAAAACATAAGTCTTTAATTTTGTTAAAAAAATCGCATTGCCTATTTTTTCTTTCCGTTTATCTTTTTGCTTGCTCGAGCCAGAGCCAATGGACATCGGATCAGGTTGAATCGGGTAAAAAAGAATTCAGCTCGACTAAATTGAGCTATCTTTCCAAGGACCCTGTCTATGGGATCGACTTAGAATTTCTTAAGATTGAAGAACGGCTGAATGTGTATCTAAATGTTCATTCCGTTCCGGTGCCTCCTCATCAAGGCAATCAAAAAAACGCTCTTCTCAAACTCGATATCGATGGGGAAATCCTTCGATGTGAAACATATCGCCTTGAAGGCGGGCAGCGATTTTTACTCCCCGATGAAATGACGAAGATCGTGATCGAATCTCTGAAAAACAACAAAGAGATCACTTTCATTCTCCCCGGTTATCGCTCGACTATAAAAGCAGAAGATTTTTCGACAAAATTCGATCAGTTGCTCAATCCTTTTCTTTTGCAGAACCCTTTCCACCTTCCCATATGAACCTTATAATAGAGCCCTTGAAAAATTCGAAAAGAGATTCTAGTATTAAATAACGCGAGTTTTGGATAAGCACTCTACGACAATCGATATCTTTCGGCGTATTTTGTGTCAAAGTTCGCTCGCTGGCAGCGTCTTCGACGCCAGCTTCACTCATTTTGACACGAAATCCATCCGAAATCTGATCGATTTTCATAGGGCGGTTATCCAAAGCTCGCGTTAAATAAAATCAATAGGGGTTTTTGACATGAACAAACTTGAACAATTGAAGAAAATGACGACAATCGTAGCGGATACTGGCGAATTTGAAGAGATTAAAAAATATCTTCCCACTGATGCGACGACAAATCCTTCCCTTGTTTTCTCCGCTTCTTCTAAACCCGAATATCAATTTCTTATTGATGAAGCTGTCCAATGGGGCAAGAAAAATGGTAAAAACCCCAAAGACATCAAAGAGCAAGCCCTCGATAAAGTGTTTGTCAACTTTGGCCTTGAAATCCTTAAAATCGTTCCCGGACGGGTCTCAACTGAGGTCGACGCACGCCTTTCCTTCGATGTCGAAAGCAGTATCAAGAAAGCACACCATTTAATTTCTCTTTACGAAGCTGCTGGGATCGACCGCAAACGAATTTTAATTAAACTCGCCTCAACATGGGAAGGAGTGAAAGTAGCTGAAGTCCTCGAAAAAGAAGGAATCCATTGCAACATGACCTTGATGTTCAGTTTGGGACAGGCCATTGCATCTGCTCAAGTCGGCGCAACGTTAATCTCCCCTTTTGTCGGACGGATTTTAGATTGGTATAAGAAAAACGAAAATAAAGAATCCTATCCTCCAGCAGAAGATCCCGGTGTGATTTCCGTTGCTCAAATTTATAATTATTATAAAAAAATGGGAATCAAGACGCAGATCATGGGCGCCAGCTTCCGCAACGCGGATGAAATTTTAGAATTGGCAGGCTGTGATTTGCTCACGATCGCCCCCAAGCTCCTGCAAGAATTACAATCTGCTGAAAGTCCCGTCCCACGTAAAATCGACCCTCAAGCCGCTCAAAAAATGAATATTGAAAAAATTATTGTCGATGAAAAAACTTTCCGTTGGATGCTCAATGAAAATCCTATGGCCACGGACAAACTCGCGGAGGGAATTCGCAACTTTGCTAAAGATAATATCAAACTGGAAAAAATGATCGAACAGCGCCTGTGACCTCCTCCATGGACATCTAAATAAACTGAAAAATTGAAATTCAACTAACTCTGATGTAAAAAAATTTTAATTCACACGGTTGTTTTTCGAATTAAATAAATCGTTTGCATTTATTAATTTAACCGTTTTTGTTATGATTTCTCCAATCTTATTCTAAGATTGGAGAAAGATATGTCAATTGATTCAACAACTAGTTCTAGAGCACAACAACCTCCTTCATTGGGCGCTCAAATCTTCAACAGTATTTATGAAATTGGAGTGAGTACAGGAGCTGGAGCTCTTGCAGGATGGGCATTTGGAATCATCGATCCCGTCGGCGGAGCTGTTTTTGGAGCTTCTTATGCTTTAACGAGAACCCTTGCTAATGCATTTGCAGATAAACTATGCATGGGCCGAACCGCACTTAGAATTGCAGCTTGGGTCGTCTCATTTATTGCTAGCGTCAGTGTAGGAATTTTCGTAGCTACAACTGCTGGCTTTCCTCTCACTGTTTTAGGTTCTGTAGGGATGTTATTGGCAATGCTTGTAACTTCGATTGCAGTGCGCATTGTTGTCTATGGCGCCAGCTCTCTCTCTTCATGTGTCGCAGGCGCTGGTCTTGCTGCCAAAGAACGCTGCTGCTAATTTCTCCATTTTTCTTCAATTCTATAAGAGCTCGGAAGCCATATAGCCGAGCTCTTCTATTTTTAAAAGAAATTTGATTTAAACAATTTCTCCTCCTATACTTTAAAAATTTACCAATTCTTTACAAATATCCAGCATAAAGGAGGAATGGTATGACACAACCAACAATGACACAACTTGGCAACAACCTAATCCAACAACAATTTTCTCCAGCACAACTTGCATTCGGAGCTGCTCTGATGGGCAGTGCTGGCGCGGTTGCCGCGGGACTTTTTACGATGATCAGCCCGCTGGGAGGAGCGATCTTCGGAGTTAGCTATCTGCTTAGTAATCGACTCATTCACTGGATTTGCGATAAGATTAACTGCTGTCCTGACAGCCTTATCTTTAAAGTGGCGCAATTCGCCTTATCGACGATTGGCGGTATTGCTGCCAGCGTGTTGATTACCACTGCTGTCGGCTTTCCGATGACTATGATGACTGGTATAATTTTGACAGTCGCTGCTATTGGCGTCACCATGGCTGCTCTCCTTACTTTGGGCGGTTGCCTTTGCTCTTCAGCCGTTGCAACAGGAATAGCCCTTGGAGCAAATGATGATAGCATTTCAGTTCGAGTTTAAAGAACCTACTTGCAAAAACCTCTGGAAAGATCTTTCCAGAGGTTTTTTAATTTATTCAAGACGTGCAAGCCCTTTCGCACGGCTCTTTTCAAAGAGTTTACGAAATAGGGTCATCGTTCCGATAAGATACAGGATATTGAGCAAAACGCTGATCCCAAAATCCTTCCCAGAAAAGACTCCTTCGTCCAAAACTTTCCTCATCCCTTCGAAAATGTATGTCATAGGCAGCGCTTTGGCAATCATTTGTCCCCAAGCAGGAAGCGCTGAAAGCGGATAAAAAACTGCACTAAAAGGCGCAAAGACATAGGCCGTCATCCATGCCAGCATTTGCACGCGTTGCCCGAAATAGACCATGATCGCCGCGCTTAAAAATCCGATAAACCATCCTGATAACACTAAAGAGGCACAAAATGGCAAAAATGCCCATCCCATTGAAAAAATATTCAAGGCATAAAGCAGCCAGACGATCAGTCCGCCAAAACATATCGTAACGAATATTTTGCATACTCCGACAAGCATCAATGCAGATATCCATTCTGAAATTTTAAGCGGCGTGGAAAAAAGATTGACCATGTTCCGATTCCAAAATTCCTGAAGCAAATTGACGGATACTTCGTAATTGCTGCGCCAGATGATCTGCCAAAAAACAAGTCCCGTTAGAATTGCCATCGCGATCGACGGCATCGTCACATCATGGTGTTGAATCCAAACGCTCGTCATTCCCCACAAGAAAATATCAAGTGCGGGCCAGAAGAAGAGATCGGCCAGATGGTCCATTTTGGCAAAAAAATAAAAATAGCGTAAATAAACAGCCCAAATACGATGCCAGCTCATTTTTTCCCTCCTTTCTTGACCATATGCAAGAAATAATCTTCCAGGGTGGGTTGTAAAATATTGATATTCGTGTAGATCACCCCTGCTTCCGCCAGGGCGGAAAGAAGAAGCGCAATCTGGCTTTCATCAAGCTCAAACTCGATCGTGCGGTGTTCAATTTTATAGCGCATCTTAAGCCTCTCGGCGATAGCGACAGTGCGCTTCATTCCGTCTCCGACCTGAAGCTGAATGCGCGAAACGGCAACGCTTTTCGCAAGACTTTGTGGAAGGTCATCAGCAACGATTTTCCCCTGCTGCAAGAACAGCACGCGATCGCAAACTTCGCCAACTTCGGCCATGTTGTGAGAAGTATATAAAATTGATGTCCCGAATTTCTTCCTTTGCTCTATTACAAATTCGATTACATCCTGCGCGATGTCTGGATCTAGCGATGCGGTCGGTTCATCGAGGAGCGCAATTTTGGGGCGGATCATAAAAGCTTTGACCAACATCAGACGCGTGATTTGGCCTGCTGACAGCTGTGAGACAAAAGATTTGCGTTTTCCCGCAATTCCAAATCTTTCTAGCAAGGGTTCGATCCGTTCTTTGCGCTCTGCTGCTGACAGCCCGTACAGTCTGCTGAACACTTCTAAATTTTGATCCACAGTCAGCATCCAAGGCAAGCTCACATAGGTGCTGGCAAAGGCGACGTGTTTCAAAATTTCAGAACGATACGTAAAAAAATCTTTTCCGAAATATTGGATCGAACCGGATGTTGCTTTGAGCGTACTCAACAACATTTGGATCGTGGTGGTCTTGCCGGCTCCATTTGAGCCTAGCATTCCCAAGATCTCTCCTTCCTTAAGTTCAAATGAGATCCCTCCCACTGCGACATAAGGAATCTTTCCAGAATAAATCTTTTTTAAATTCTGAACTGATAAGACGATGTTTCTGCTCATAATCTCACCATGGCAGATCGTAAAAATAAAAAACATCTGAGAACATACTCAGGACAATTTCTCGTAAGAGAAAATTTACTTATTGAACTCTCAAAGAGGATGAAACGAAGTTAACGCATAGGAGTGCTTTGGATAATTTCTGTTAATTTAAACAAAAACCTCGTTTTGGGCAAGAAAAAAAGGCAAGGAATAGCATAACCATGAATATGTCTTTATTTTGGATTCGATATAGAAAAGAGGTTATCGCTCAGATCGAAATTCTATAGCATTTTGATCATCGCTTCCTCTCAATCAAAGATGGGATCGTTGAAGGCTGTGCCTAGAAAAAACTTAAAAAAATTTAATTTTTTAAGTTTTTTCTTGATTAAACTTGACAATTGAATCTCCTTCACAATACTTTTCTACGCCTAACATGTTGATTCAACTCAACATGTCATTTGGAAATCTACAACTACAACTGGAGTGCTGTATGAAACTATTTCACTTAAGAATAATCACTGCAATGCTGCTTTTTCTATCTATGAGCCCACTACTGAGCTCGCCCTTTTATTATTCTAGACTCATCTCAAATGGGGAAGAAACGGAATTTATCCCTATCGAGTGTGATCAGTTGTCCACGTTGGAAAAAGGCTCACATGCTTTCTGGTTTAGGGATTCGATCAAACAGCGCATGAATGAACTGCATTTTTTTCAATTTGACGAGCTACTATCAATTGGAGAAACTCCTTTTCAGGATTACGTCATCATTCGCTCAATTCCCTTTGGAAAAATGTTATTTATTGACGGTGAACTACAATCCTCCCAAAAAGATGAGCAAATTTATCACGAAAGCCTGATCCATCCTGCCATGGTTCTCCACCCTTCGCCAAAATCGGTCCTGATTATCGGTGCCGGAGAAGGTGCTGCTGCTAGAGAGGTATTGCGCCATCCTTCTGTTGAGCGCTTATTCCTGGTCGATATTGATGGAGAAGTTATTGCACAATGCAAAGAATTCTTAACGGAATGGCATCAAGGTTCTTTCGACCATCCTAAATCAACATTGATCATTGAAGATGGGAAAAAATTTGTGGAAAATACTGAAGATCAATTCGATATTATTTTCATCGATATCTGTGACAGGCTCGATAACAGTCCGGCTGTGGAATTGTATACACAACAATTCTACGCTTCTCTGAAGAAAATTTTAAAACCTAATGGCATCGTTGTTGTGCAGTCGATGGAATTTAATTTTGATCTTGAAAGACAGGACCACCTCACCGTCCACCGCAATCTGCGAAATATTTTCCAGCACGCGATCTCCTATCATTCCTTTGTCCCTTCATTTTGGTCAGTGTGGGGCTTTGTCATAGCTACTGACTCTGCTGAACTCAGCAGACTTAGCCAAGAAAATATTGATTTGGTCTTGAGTGAACGGGGTGTAAGCGAACAATTAAATTATTACAGCGGTGCCACCCATCAAAAAATGTTTAAATACTCCAAAGATGAAATTCTGAAATTAAATTCTATTAAGCATTGATTTTCAGCAACTTGATCAATTCTCTAAAAGACAGGTGCTCCTTTTATTGTAATTTTAAATAATTGATGATTGTATAAATTTTTATTTAACTCAACTTAATGAAATAAAAATACAATAAAAGGAGCACCTATAAACAAAGTGCATTTGACATAATTTTATTAATAATATAAAATTTAAATAAACACTAACAATCCTTAAAAAAATAGGTAAACATGTCAAATTTTATTAATTTTACTTTGAATCCAAGTAGATTTTCATCTTCTATTCACCCAACTACGTATGAGGAAGAACCTTCTGAACCATTAAAACTTAATTTTGCTATCAATACTAATTTTAGCTCTTCACAAACACAACCTTCACAAACACCGCGCCCCAATACATTTACTAAAATACAACCAGCTCAATCACATCATCCCATTCCAACACCACCTCCTATCCCTCCACCCGTAAAACGTCAAATGACTAATGATCATTCACAGCCTACCCTTCATCAGTCTATCCATCCATTACCGTTAAATGTTGAATATGAGACTGTTCAGAATATTATTGATGAAATAAACAGCTCACAAAATATAATTGATCCAAATATACTCAATAGCACTATTGAACAAGAAAATATATCCAACAACGCTATCGAAGAGATTAGAGATTTTATTAACAAAACAAAGGAAATATTAGGCAATCCACATGCTGTTTTAGAAAAGTTCAATAATTTGAGTGCTGAAACACAAAAAGATCTTCGGTTTAGGATCTGGCACAAAGACGGAGGCCATAACAATCCATCTTTTGGAGAATTGAACTATGGAGAGAAAATAATCCAGTCTAATCCTGCTAGATTGTTTGATGGTTCGCCTTCGATTATCGAAGAATATTTATTAGAAATAATAACAAAAAAAATAACTGATAAATTGAAGGAAATAGTAAAACGTCCACAAGTAAGCGAAATTATAAAATTTTCCAACGAATCAGAAAAAATATTATCTGATCCGCAAGCTGTTTTAGAAAAATTCAATAATTTGAGTGCTGAAACACAAAAAGATCTTCGGTTTAGGATCTGGCACAAAGACGGAGGCCATAACAATCCATCTTTTGGAGAATTGAACTATGGAGAGAAAGTAATCCAGTCTAATCCTGCTAGATTGTTTGATGGTTCGCCTTCGATCATCAGCTTGTTTCTTATTGAAATGTTGATAACTGGTCTTCGCGAGGATCCGATAATCGATCAAGGTACTCGAGAGTTAAAAAATCATGGGATTAATTTCATTGATCTTATTAGTCCGTCCCTAACTTAGTCAAAATAGAAAATGGCAAGCTACTTGCAATGATAGAATTTTTAAAAAACCGCTTGAAGAATTCTTCAAGCGGTTCATTTAAAGATTCACGATTTCATTCAAAGACGAATTCCAGTTCTTCTTCCATATCGCGGTCGACAGATTTGACGATGCGTTTGCGATATTCGTCAAAGCCAGTTCCCCCTGGAATCGAATGACCCATAATGATGTTCGATTTGAAATCGAGCAAATAATCGGTCTTTCCTTCGCAAGCTGCATCGGTGAGGACGCGAGTAGTTTCTTGGAACGACGCCGCAGAAATGAAGGAGTCTGTCCCAAGTGACGCTTTTGTAATCCCGAGCAGAACAGGAGCTGCTTGTGCCGGCCTTCCGCCTTCATCAATTGTCTTGTGATTGATGCGATGGAAGTTTTTCTTATCGATATCTTCACCGTACAAGAACGTCGTATCACCTGGATCAGTGACGCGCACTTTTTGCAACATTTGACGGATGATAATCTCGATGTGCTTGTCGTTGATGTCGACACCCTGCAGGCGATAGACTTCTTGGACCTGATTGACGAGATATTTTTGCAATTCACGGACACCACAAATATCCAAAATTTCCTGCGGAACGACGAGGCCATCAGTAAGCTGTTGTCCTTTGATGACAAAGTCGCCGCGCTGGATGATCAAGTGCTTGGTCAATGGGATGAGGTGCTCCTCTTCCATACCTGATTCCTCGTCGCGGACAACAACGATGCGCTTGTTCTTTTGAACACCCCGGAAGTCGACGACACCATCGATCTTGGCGATCTCGGCAGCATCTTTTGGACGACGTGCTTCAAAAAGTTCGGCGACGCGCGGCAGACCACCGACGATATCCTTTGTCTTGATCGCGCCACGTGGCAAACGAGCGAGAAGCATACCTGCGGAGACATATTGACCTTCTTGCACAGAGATATACGCACCGGAAGGGATCGCATAAGTACCGACGAGTTCCGAATATTCTTTATCAGCATAAATGACGATCTGCGGATGCAATTCGCCGCGGTGCTGTTTTACGATAAGCTCAGTCTGGCCAGTTTGTTTGTTGACTTCACGTTGAGTTGAAATCCCCTCAACGAGATCCTCATATTTGACATAACCGGGACGTTCGCAAATGATCGGGACATTGTGCTGCTCCCACTGGGCAATCTTGGTCTTCTTTTTCACCTTAGACCCATCAGCCAAGAGGATCCGCGTACCCAGCTCGATCGTAAATGTTTGCAGAGGCTCGATGGACTTTGTGCTAAGCAGCTTTTTGTAATCTTCTAAGCTGCGGCCTTCATCGCGGACGATGTGGAGCGTTCCATTCTTATTGAGCGCCAGCCATATCCCTTCTTCATTCTGCACAGTGCGCAATCCTATATAGACGAGGATGCCATCTTGTTCAGCGAGAAGTTCTGGCGTGACGCTTGCAGATGCGATACCACCAGTATGGAAAGTACGCATCGTGAGCTGCGTTCCTGGTTCGCCGATCGACTGAGCAGCGATAATACCGACGGCTTCACCTTGGCCGACACTCACCCCATTGGCAAGGTTGATGCCATAGCATTTTGCGCAAACACCGCGTTTGGATTCGCATGTCAACGTGGAACGAATGCGGATGCTGTCAATCCCAGCATCGTCGATCGCTTCTGCTTGAGCAACTGTGAGAATATCACCAGTGCGAGCAAGGATCTTCGTATTATCGCCAGGCTGATACGCATTATCGCATACAGTACGGCCATAGATACGATCTTTAATAGGTAGAAGTTCTTCTTGACCTTGCTTGATCGCTGCGACATCGATGCCGTTGAGCGTACCGCAATCTTCTTCTGTGATGATCACGTCTTGTGAAACGTCGACAAGACGGCGGGTGAGGTAACCAGAGTCCGCAGTTTTAAGCGCGGTATCAGCAAGACCTTTGCGCGCACCGTGAGAAGAGATGAAGTATTCGAGGACGCTCAATCCTTCGCGGAAATTCGCTGTGATCGGAGACTCGAGGATCTCGCCTGATGGTTTTGCCATCAAGCCCCGGAGAGCACCGAGCTGTTTGACCTGAGATTTATTACCGCGAGCGCCAGAGTCCATCATTAAATAGAGCGGATTGAGTTCACCATCTCTCAATTCACTAATGAGTTTGAACAACTCCTCAGAAAGCAAGTCGGTGACTTCCGTCCAGATGCTGATGATCTTGGATTTCCTCTCTCCCTCGGTAATGATACCATCTTCGTATTGCTTGATCACGACTTCAATGCGCTTTTGTGCCGCTTCGATCACTTTTTGTTTATCTTTGGGAACACGCACGTCGCAAACACCCATCGAAAGCGCAGCTTTCGTCGCTTCAGAGAACCCGAGATTTTTTAGGTTATCTAAAAAGCGGACGGTCGCTTCCAGACCGACTTTCTTATAAGTCTGAAGAACAAGTTCGCTCATCTTCTTCTTACGAAGAGAATAGTTCTGGAAACCGAGTTCTTTAGGGACGATCGTGTTAAATAAAACGCGGCCAGGCGTTGTTTCAATGATGCCGCTTTCGAGTTTCAGCTTGATTTTCTCGTGCAAGCGAACTCCGCGGCCCAAATCATCACGCCGTCCTTCTTTACCTGCATCCTCCGACCAGTTGAAACTGCCTCCAGCGCTAAGCGCCGTAAGCACTTCGTCCATATTTTTAAAGAGCTTAGTTTTCTTCCCATGCTCTTCAGGAATATAGATGGGGTCGAGCATCAGATAGTAAAGTCCCAGGATCATGTCCTGAGACGGAACCGCTGAAGGTTTGCCCGATGACGGCAAGAAGATATTATCGGGCGCCATCATGAGCAGCTTGGCTTCAAGCTGAGCTTCGATAGAAAGCGGAATGTGAACCGCCATCTGGTCACCGTCGAAGTCGGCGTTGAAAGCCGTACATACGAGCGGATGAATGCGGATCGCTTTGCCTTCGATCAGGACGGGCTCGAATGCTTGGATCCCCAAACGGTGCAGCGTTGGCGCACGGTTGAGGAGCACCGGATGTCCTTTGATGATCTCTTCGAGGACGTCCCAAACTTCTGGGGCCTGTTTCTGAATCATCTTCTTCGCAGAGCGGATCGTATAAACATAGTTCAAATCTTTGAGACGTTTGACAATAAACGGCTCGAATAATTCGAGGGCCATTTGTTTCGGTAGGCCGCACTGGTTAAAGCGCAATTCAGGACCGACGATAATGACCGAACGGCCAGAATAGTCAACACGCTTACCAAGCAGATTCTGACGGAAGCGTCCTTGTTTTCCTTTCAGCATCTCAGAAAGAGATTTGAGTGGACGATTTCCAGCGCCCATTACAGGATGGCCATGACGGCCGTTGTCGAACAATGCATCGACCGCTTCTTGCAACATTCTCTTTTCGTTGCGGACGATCACATCCGGCGTTTTGAGCTTGAGGATCGCTTTCAAACGGTTGTTGCGGTTGATGACGCGCCGATATAAATCGTTAAGATCGGATGTCGCGAATCTTCCGCCATCCAGAGGGACAAGCGGACGCAGGTCAGGCGGGATCACAGGGACGCACGACATCACCATCCAGTCTGGACGGTTTGGCGAAGAAGTAAAGCTCTCAACGATCTTTAATCGCTTGGCGAGCTTCATTCGCGCTTGCATCGATTTCGTCTTGCGCAATTTATCTTTAAGATCAACGACAAGTGCCGTTAGATCTTCTTTTTCAAGAATATCGCGGATAGCTTCGCCACCCATTTTTGCGACGAAAGCATCAGAACCCCATTTTTCTTGCGCTTCGCGGTATTCGGCATCCGTCAACAACTGCTTTCTTTCAAGCGTTGTCCGGCCCGGATCGATGACGACATACTCTTCGTAATAGATGACGCGCTCGAGATCGGTCGCAGACATCCCAAGAATATTGCCGATGCGAGACGGCATTGTTTTAAAAAACCAGATATGCACAACGGGAACGGCAAGCTCGATATGAGCCATGCGTTCGCGCCGTACTTTAGCGAGAGTGACTTCGACACCACAACGGTCGCAGACAATCCCTTTGTGTTTGATCTTTTTGTATTTTCCGCAGGCGCACTCCCAATCCCGCGTTGGACCGAAGATCTTCTCGCAGAACAACCCGCCTTTTTCAGGCTTG
>JASHXO010000039.1 GCA_030043495.1 Candidatus Rhabdochlamydia sp. | reverse complement strand
CAATCCCCAATGGCTAATTTCAGAGATTCCAAGTGTTTTTTAGATGCTGGAATAGAAGTAGAGGAAAATTCAGCCGAAGATATCAATGCTTTAGTGATCGAAGCTTTGCAGAGACTGAACAATCAATGGGCTTCTTTAACTGGAGAAGAAGAAAGGTTGGCAAATTTTAAAAGATTATTTCGCAAAGAGGACTATGGTTATTACAGCTCCTCACGCGTCGGATCTTCATTTTTGGCAAAATATGAACATTTGATGTAAGAGACTTAAATGATGCGAGATACCTCATCGGACATTTTGATTATAGGAGCGGGCATTATTGGCCTTGCAACTGCTTATCAACTAAAGAAGCTTTTTCCTCGTTTTCAAGTGACGGTTCTAGAGAAAGAAAAAATGAGCGGGATGCACCAATCTGCCCGAAACAGTGGAGTCATTCACTCAGGAATCTATTATAAGCCTGGTTCATTGAAGGCAAAAAATTGCACAGAAGGTAGAAATGCTCTTTTGGAATTTTGCCGAGACAATGAGATTCAACTTAAAAAATTAAGCAAAGTCATCGTTGCAGCGCAAGAGAAAGAAATCCCTTTTCTTCTCGAATTAGAAAAGAGAGGTCACATCAACGGCATTCAAGACTTGAAACGCATTTCAAAAGAGGAGCTTAAGGAAATAGAGCCGCATGCGACTGGAATTCAAGCCTTATGGGTACCCGAATGCTATTCGATCCGATTTCAAGATGTGGTCGAAAAGCTCTCCTTGCATTTTAAAAAAATGGGCGGCGAGATTTTTTTTGATCAAAAAGTCATCGCCATAAGAGCGAAGAAAGATCGAGTTATTGTGGAAACACCAAGGACTTCTCATACAGCTACTTATTTGATCAACTGTGGAGGTCTTTTTTCGGATCGCATTGCTTCTCTCGTTCTAGGCAAAGGTCAAATTCCGTTTCAAATCATTCCATTTAGGGGAGAATACTGGGAACTTGTAGAGTCAAAAAAAGATCTCGTGAAAGGTTTAATTTATCCAGTGCCTGATCCTAAATTTCCTTTTCTCGGAGTGCATTTGAGCCGCATGATTGACGGAAGAGTTCTTGCGGGGCCGAACGCTGTCCTTGCTTTAGCCCGCGAGGGATATAAAAAATCACAATTCAACTTGGAAGATTTCTTTCAATATCTATGCTACCCAGGCTTTTGGAAAATGGTGGCGCGCTACTGGGATGTGGGATGGCAAGAGGTCCAACGCTCTTTACGCAAAAAAGCATTCGTCAAGCAAGTGCAGCGTTTAATTCCTCAAGTACAAGAGCATGACTTCATTGAAAGCTTTACCGGTATCCGCGCACAAGCAGTAAAAAAAGATGGAACAATGCTGGACGATTTTGCGATTATGCAAAAGCATAATACGTTTCATGTTCTGAATGCGCCATCTCCCGCAGCGACTTCGTGTCTTTCGATTGCAAAATTCATTTGTGAGCATTTTTCTAAGAGGCTGTTCTCTGAATTTGAATCATTTGATTTTTGATGCATTTTTTTGCCGCTTTTAAAATCATCCCGCAGGACCTAGTTAATTTAACTAGTGCTCTGTAAACTTAATTTTTGCAGTTTGGGCTAACGTGAAAGCTCCCGCGGTTAAGCGATCGTAAAGCGCGCTGTATTAATTCAATACAGCTAGCTTTACGATCGTTTAACCCCGGGGCTTTGACGTAGCCGAAACCGCAAAAATTAAGTTTACAGAGCACTAGGTCCTGCGGGATGATTTTAAAAGGCGCGAAAAGCGGGTGATTCAAATTCAGAGAACGTCTCTAAGAGTGTGTGAACGGATTTCGTTGAAGCTTGCTTGTAATGATTAAAAAGTTGAATATCTTTTATACTGAAAATAAAAATACAACAGTGGAAATCTATGAGAATTTTGGTTACAGGAGGCTGTGGATACAAAGGGCATATTCTGGTCCCTAAACTGCTAAAGCGCGGTTATGAGGTCGTTGTTTACGATACGCAATGGTTTGGAAATTTTTTTGAAGAGCACCCCAAGCTTCAACTGATCAAAGGGGATGTCCGCCAGATCAAGGATATCCCTTTAGATGGCGTCGATTGTATTATTCATTTAGCTTCGATTGCTAATGATCCATGTGGTGATTTGGACCCGAAGCTGACTTGGGAAGTAAGTGCTCTTGCCACAATGCAATTGGCAGAAAAGGCCAAGAGGCTTGGAGTCGAGCGTTTTATTTATGCTTCTTCTGGAAGCGTTTATGGGGTAAAAGAAGAAGAACAAGTCACAGAAGATCTTGAACTCGAGCCGATCTCGGAATACAACAAAACAAAAATGGTGGCTGAACGTGTTGCCTTAAGTTATAGTAACGACATGATTGTGCAAATTGTGCGCCCCGGAACTGTTTGCGGATATTCTCCTCGGATGCGCCTTGATGTAGCAGTCAATATGCTGGTAATGCAGGCTCTTTCAAAAGGCAAGATCACTGTTTTTGGCGGCGCCCAAACCAGGCCTAATATTCACATCGATGATATTACAGATGTCTATTTGCATTTGATCGACCACCCCGAACATATGGGCATTTTCAATGCTGGATTTGAAAATATCTCAATTCTTGACATTGCAAGACTTATCACAAAATATGTTCCTGTGGAAATTGTTGTCACTCAATCTAACGATCCGAGATGTTATAGAGTGAATTCAGACAAGTTGTTAGCAACTGGCTTTAAGCCGAAAAAAATAGTAGAAAATGCTATTCAAGAGATCATCAGCCAATTTCGAGCGGGAATCTGTAAAGATGAAGAACATTTTTACAATCTAAAATGGATGCAGCAAACAGTATTAAGTAAGCGAACTTGCTTAAAAGGAGCAGCTGTATGAAAGAGGCTGAAATTCTGCAAAAATTTTGTAAAAATTATGCTACGCGCTTACAGTCAGTCCTTGAACAAAACACCTGGGAAGATGTGGCACAGCTTGCCTTGGACTTGCGCGAATGCTGGGCAAATAACAGACAAGTTTTTCTCTGTGGCAACGGTGGAAGTGCTGCAAATGCGATTCATTTGGCGAATGATTATCTCTATGGGATTGCCAATTCTCCTGATAGCCTCTACGACGGCAAAGGAATGCGTGTGCAAGCTCTCACAGCGAATCCAGCAATCATTACATGTCTTGCCAATGACATCAATTATGAGCAAATATTTGCCGAGCAATTAGCAGTCCAAGGGCAGCCCGGAGACCTGTTAATCGTATTTTCTGGGAGCGGCAACTCCGCAAACATTCAAGCTGTGTTAAAACAAGCTAAGAAGATGGAAATAAGGTCCTATGCCATCTTGGGTTTTTCGGGCGGGGTTTGCAAAGCTCTGGCCGATGTAGTTATCCATTCTCCCATCGATGACATGCAAATTTCTGAGGACATACAGCTCATCGTAGGGCATATGCTCATGCAGTACCTTTGCCAAAATCAACCGCGACAAAATGCACAGAACGGAGTTGCCTATGCAGAAATTGCTGGTTATCGGTAGCAACTCGTTTTCCGGAGCAAGTTTCGTCGACTACGCTTTGTCGCAAAATGCTAATGTGATGGGAATTAGTCGGTCGGAAGAACCGAGCAGCGCTTTTTTACCATACCGGTGGCAAGATTGCGATTGCCATTTTACTTTTCGCCAGTGGGACCTTAATCACCATCTGGCCGAGATCATGGCATGGATTCATGAGGCCAAACCTGAATATATTGTTAATTTCGCCGCTCAGAGCATGGTTGCTCAGAGTTGGGATCATCCGAAAGACTGGTTCATGACGAACACCGTATCGACGATAGAGTTTCATAATGCGCTGCGGCGATGTGATTTTTTGCGAAGGTATGTGCACATCTCGACGCCGGAAGTTTATGGAAGCTGTACTGGCTTTGTGAAAGAAGATTATCCTTTTAATCCTAGCACTCCTTATGCCGTATCGCGTGCAGCGGCAGATATGAGTTTGCGTGCTTTTCATCTCGCTTATCAATTTCCTGTAACAACAACACGGGCCGCCAATGTCTATGGCCCCGGTCAGCAGCTTTATCGCATTATCCCTCGCACGATTTTATTTATATTATTGAATCGAAAGATCCAATTGCATGGAGGCGGAACGTCAACGCGATCTTTCATCCACATGAAAGATGTTTCAGATGCGACTTGGCGTATTATGCTGAGTGGCATTAATGGACATGCTTACCATATTTCCACAAATGAGGTGATTTCGATTCGCGAGCTGGTGGAACGTATTTGTCAGAAATTAGATGTTCGATTTGAAGATCATGTAGAGATTGTAGGGGAGCGTCTTGGAAAAGACAACGCTTATCATCTCGAGAGTTCCAAACTTCGACGCGAGCTAGGTTGGAGTGATAAGATTTCTATAGATCAAGGCTTAGAAGATTGTATTCGCTGGATCCAACAGCACTTCGATGTTCTCAAATCCCAAAATTACGACTATATCCACAAGAAATAAGTGAACTGACTTATGATTGAAACATTGGAAATATTAGCGCGCCAATTACGAGGACGCATCATCGAAACCTCCCATAGAGCCAAAATCCCACATCTGGGATCTTGTTTATCCTGCGCCGATATTTTAATTGCTCTTTATTTTGCCATTCTTCAAATCGACCCTGCCTATCCCCATGCGAAGCAGCGCGATCGTTTTATTCTCAGCAAAGGCCATGCTGCTCCTGCATTGTTCCAAGTCTTGGCAATGAGAGGGTTCTATCCATTAGAATGGCTGAACACTTTTGGGGAAGACGGAAGCGTATTTGCAGAGCATCCTCCGGCACCTGAATGCTTACCAGGCATTGAAGCTGCCACAGGTTCATTGGGACACGGCCTTCCGATAGCGCTGGGCATGGCGCTTTCCGCTCGCATACAGCAAGAAAATTACAAAGTTTATGCCATCCTCAGCGATGGGGAATGCAACGAAGGTTCTATTTGGGAAGCTGCTTTATTTGCATCTGCGCAAAAACTCGATCATGTGTGTGTCATTATCGACTTTAACAAATGGCAGGCTACAGCAAGAAGCTGCGAGGTGATGGCGCTCAATCCCTTGAATGAAAAATGGAGCGCTTTTGGATGGAATGTCAGCGAAGTCGACGGCCACAATATTTCTGCACTCATTCAGACTTTGAAACACTTTCCTGCAGAAAATCACAAGCCGACAGCCATCATTGCCCATACCATCAAGGGGAAGGGAGTGTCTTTTATGGAGGACGATAATCATTGGCATTATTGCATTCCCTCGGAAGAACAATTGCTTGCAGCAAAACAAGAGTTAGAAAATGAGAAATGCCTTTGCTGAAGAATTGACGAGCCTTGCCTGTGAAGATCAGCGTATTGTTCTGCTGTCAGGTGATATTGGCAACCGATTATTCGATCCATTCAAGCTTGCAGCTAAAGATCGATTTTATAATTGCGGAGTGGCTGAAGCCAACATGATGGGTGTTGCCGCTGGAATGGCTTTGTCCGGTCTGCGTCCTGTGGTCTATACGATTACCCCCTTTACGACAACCCGCTGCTTCGAGCAAATCCGCGTTGACGTTTGCTACCACAATGCTCCCGTGATCATTATAGGCACAGGCTCGGGACTTTCTTATGCGGAACTCGGCCCAACACATCATTCGTTAGAAGACATGGCTATTTTGCGCACTCTGCCAGGGATGCGTGTCATAGCACCTTGCGATTCTGCGGAGATGCGGGCTGCATTGCGCGCGGCAATCCAAGAAAATCACCCTGTTTACATGCGTATTGGCAAAAAAGGCGAACCCAAAATTTATCCACAATCTCCTTCAGTGGAAATCGGAAAAATAAATATTTTGCGCGAGGGAAAGGATATCGCTCTTTTAGGCGCAGGAACAATCATGCCAGAAATCCTCAAAGCCGCAGAGATTTTATCTTCCCATGAGATTTCGGCTGAGGTCACAAGTTGTCATACTATCAAACCTCTGGATACCGCATACTTAATAGCTTCAGTATTGCGTTTTAAACTCCTAGCCGTTGTAGAAGAGCATGGAATGATTGGCGGACTGGGCAGTGCGATCGCAGAATGGCGCACAAACCAAAATATCTCATGTCCGCAGCTAAATTTTGGGACGCCCGATGCATTTATGCATGAAGCAGGAAGTCAGAAGTATGCGCGAAATAAGTTTGGGCTTTACGGAGAAAATATCGCGAAAAGAATCATGGAGCGT
>JASHXO010000009.1 GCA_030043495.1 Candidatus Rhabdochlamydia sp. | reverse complement strand
GCAGCAGCACTGCAAGAGTGGTCCGTTCAGAGAGATAAAGCAGTTACATCAAAATGGACTGAAGAACACCCGAATTCGATCAAACACGGAAAAAAAAAGTTCATTGGGGAACTACCCTTGGTCAACGAGAAGTCGTAGTGCAACGCTTTTTACATGAACAAAAGTTGGTCATTCCTTTTACGCAAGGAGCTGGGGTTAACTGTAGGGATTACTCGATTCTCTTAGAGCGAGCAGTGGTTGATTTTGGAGCAGATATATCCTTTGGCCAGGCTGTAGAGAAATTTAAGGAACATTTTAAATACAAAGAGGCCCTAACGAAGGAATTGCCCATAGGGTCTGGAGAAATAGAAAGCGGCAATAGAAGTGTGGTGCAGACAAGACTGAAGATACCAGGCGCCTGGTGGAAACCGGAGACGGCCAAATGGATGTTGGCTTTGCGTTGTATGAGAATGAATGGTGACTGGGAACGCTATTGGTGTCGTATCAATCCAAGCTTTAGAAGGGCCCCCTAAAACTTTTAATTACACCCGCGGGCAAGCAACTCAGGGATTTCTTTTTACAGATACCTGGAAAGGGAAAGTAAGTCAGGTTTTACTAAAAGAGGGCAAGCTCATCTTCCTTAAATGCAAAAACCCAGGGCAGGCCCTGGGTTTTTGCATTAATACGGAAGAGGTAGGATTCGAACCCACGGTCGGTTTCCCGACTTCTGTTTTCAAGACAGACGCAATCGGCCACTCTGCCACTCTTCCATAGTAAAGAAGGAAAAATTATATCAAGCTTGAGATAAATTTCAAGCGAACTGTTCGAGAAAACGGAGATCGTTTTCTGTGAACATACGGATATCTTTGATCCCGTAGCGCAGCATGGCCATGCGCTCAATGCCCATTCCCCAAGCATATCCGCTATATTCTTCGGGATCGATCCCGCCATTTTTTAGGACTTCGGGATGGACCATACCAGCGCCGCAGATTTCCAGCCATCCGGTTTGTTTGCAGAGGCGGCAGCCTTTGCCGTTGCAAGATGAGCAAGCGACATCGACCTCAAGGCCAGGCTCGACAAATGGAAAGTAGCTGGGGCGAAAACGGGTTTTAACTTTGGCGTGGAACAATTTGCTTAAGAATTCATCCATTGTGGCAAAGAGATCGGCAAAAGAAACGTGCTTATCGATGTAGAGTCCTTCGACTTGATGGAAGAAGACATGAGAGCGACTACTGATGGTCTCGTTACGGTAAACGGTGCCAGGAGCAATAATACGGATTGGCGGCTTATGGTTTTCCATCACGCGCAGCTGTGTATTGGACGTGTGCGAGCGGAGCAGCGTGTCTTTAGTGATGTAAAATGTGTCCTGCATATCGCGGGCAGGATGGTCGGGTGGAAAGTTCAATCCTTCATAATTATAATAATCGCTATCAATATCAGGGCCATATTGCACAGAAAAGCCCATTTCGACCAAAATCTGAATGACTTCATCGAGGACTTGATTGATCGGATGCTCCCTACCGAGAAAGCGGCGGCGTCCGGGCAAAGTCACGTCGATCTTTTCTTCATTGAGGCGTTTGGCAAGCTCGGCTTGAGAAAAGCTTTGCAGAGCCTGTTCGCAAAGACGTGAAATTTCTTCTTTGAGCTCATTGATCTGTTGTCCGATGATCGGCCGCATATCTTGCGGCGCATCTCGCAAATGTTGCATGAGATCTTGAATAGGACCTTTTTTACCTAGATACTTGACCTTGAGCTGTTCAACTTCTTTACTGTGCTGAACTTGGCCAAATTCGTTTTGAAATTGTTTGCGAAGAGACGATACTTGTTGTTGCACAAAAGACCTTGGGTAGAAAGACCTGCACTTTCGATCGAAAATGCAGGCAGAACTTTTAAGCAAGCGCTTGTCTGGCAGTGCCAACGACAGCAGCGAAACTGCTTGGGTCGCGCAGGGCCATATCGGAGAGCATTTTGCGGTTCAGCCCGCAGCCTGCTTTCTTCAAACCAGAGATGAGTTTGCTATAAGACATTCCGTTGATCTTTGCACCGACTCCAATGCGGACGATCCAAAGGCGTTTGAAATCTCTTTTCTTTTGCTTGCGGTGGCGGTAATTAAATGCCAAAGCGGACATCACAGCGTCCGAGGTCAAACGCAGGTGATTTTTTCGATCACCGACAAATCCTTTTGCCTGTTTGAGAAGACGTTTGCGTTTGCGATTGGCAGCCACAGCGTTGGTGACTCTAACCATTGTAATTCTCCAAATTTATCGAAGCGATGCAAAATCGCTTCTTTTCGTTCAAACTTAATTATCCCACTAACATCATGCGGGAATACATTTTCACTTGTCCTTTATCGACCAAAACGTCTTTTTTGAGACGGCGTTTGCGTTTTGCAGCTTTTTTGGTCAAAATATGGCGGCGGCCAGGATGACGGCGGACCAATTTGCCAGATCCGGTCACTTTAAATCTCGCAGCCACTGCTTTATTTGATTTCATTTTTGGCACGACACTTTCTCCGTAAATTTCAATAGCTAAATTTTTTCACTATTTGCTGTTTTCTTCTTTGCTCCAGGAGCTAACACGATCGACAAATTGCGACCGAGCATTTTTGCTGGCGACTCTGGAGAAGCTACATCGGACAAATCATCGCATATTCGTTGGATGACGCGTTGCCCAAATTCTGGGTGGAGCATTTCCCGTCCGCGGAAAACGCAAGTCAATCTGACTTTATTCCCCTTGGCGATAAATTCTCTCGCATGTTTCATCTTCGTCACCAGATCATGTTCATCCGTATTCGGTTTGATTTTGATCTCTTTGACTTTGACTTGATGCTGCGCTTTCTTCTGCTCTTTTTCTTTTTTCGTTAACTGATAACGGTATTTGCCGAAATCAATGATCTTGCAAACTGGAGGATCCGCCGATGGCGCAATCTCAACCAAGTCTAGACCAGCTGCTTCTGCTTTGGCCAATGCTTCTGCTAAAGTCAAAACTCCGACCTGACCGCCGTCTTTATCAATGACGCGGACTTTCGGAGCTCGGATTTCTCGATTAATTCTTAAATTCAGAGATTCCACTCTCAATTTCCCTTTTCAGTCTCATACAGAATTCGTCCAAGGACAAAACCTGCTCTTCACTCTCTCCATAAGCGCGCACCATGAGAGTCCGCGCCTTTTCCTCTCGCTCACCGAGCAAAAGAACGTAAGACACTTTTTCAACCACGGCACGGTAGAGGCGCGTTTTTAACTTTTCTTCACTACTCTCTAGTGTCGCTCGAATGCCCTGAGCGCTCAAAGCTTCGTAAACTTCTTTTGCGTAAGGGCCTATGTTGCGTGTTGCAACAAGGATCCGTACTTGCTGTGGTGCCAACCAAAGTGGAGTCCAACCTCCCTTCTTCTCCAGTATCAACGCACATGTCCTTTCTAAGGATCCGAATGTTGAAACTGTCAGCATTGCGCCTTTATCCGGAGGCATCGCAACATCCGGCATACTCAAAAAAGGCCCTGTCCATCTTCTTCCCAGAGAATCAGCAAAACGAATATCGATGCTTGCTAAAGTACCCGCTCGATATTCCTTCTCAACGGTGTAATCAAGACCGATTTTTTCCAGCACCTGTCGGAAAATTACCGATCCTTTTGCCTTCGCTTTTTGAGCGCCTACGCTCGAAACTGATAAGACAATTTCGAACTCAAAACCCAGAATTTTAGGGATTTTAAGGATGAAACGCAAGGATGAAATACATTCTTCTAAAAGTTTCTCATCGGAACAAAAGATGTGGGCACGGTCACCAAAAAAGGCTTGTGGCGAGAAAAGGCCAAGACTGAGATCATTGAAATCTTCATTTGAAATCCATGCCATTTCAGCGATCTTGGGCGTGCCGAATCGAAAAAAATATTCGCGATGACTCTGACTGAGGCTCCCCTCTCCGCCATCTTCGATGAACGGAGCCGGTGATGAAATTAACTCAAAATTTTGCTTCACCAACTCCTTTTGCCATAATTGGACTAATGCCTGTCGGAGCTTGTCTCCATTCGGCCGCCAATACCACAGCCCTGTTTCTTTCATCGGTTCGCAAAGCGCCATTTCTGAAGCCAATTTCAAATGAGACTGTAAAGAGAGAGGTGGCAGCTTGGCGATCTCTTTCAACATTTCCTTATCTAAGGAAGCAGCGCCAACGATTCGGAATGCCTTGCTTTTAGAAACTTCCCAGGCAAACCCTTCGAGAATTTTAAAAAAAGGAATAGAGAGTTCTTTTAAAGTCGATTGTGGGCAAAAAACGGCAAAGTCGCCGATTTGGACCATTTGCACAGTCGCCTGCTGGACCTGCATGAGCCTATCTGCAATCATTTCTTGATGGAGATGCTTCATGAGCGTGGCAGCATTGGACGGCATCATTTCCATAAGACGGATAGTTCTTTTCTCTCTGATGATCAAACGCATCCGTTCTTCGATCAGAGATAGGAATTCCGGTTTGAACTCGAAGGGGAAAACAAAATCGTAGTAGAAATATTTAGAGGTCCCCTGTCCACCGACAATAAGCGTATTGGGAAAAAGCTCAACAACCGCAGTTGCCATAAACACGGCAGCAGTTTGATTGAGAGAAAATGTAGGGCTTTCAGAAGAAATTTCCATGAACGGTTTGGGATATAGCTGACTCGAACAGCTGACCTCCACGATGTCAACGTGGCGCTCTAACCAACTGAGCTAATACCCCGCCAAAACTTCAAATTTTTAGATGAACATCATAATCTGAATATGAAATTACCGGCAAGCAAAAAACGAGCGTTTAGCAAAGCGATACGAGTCTCAAATGTAAAAGTTAATCTAATTCAATCGATAATGACAACCGATTGAATTGCGATTGCGGAGCGCTCCTTGCGTGACAAGCAATGCTGTTTGGACGCCATTACGCAGTCCGAGCAGCTCAGGCGTCAGGCGGCAGCGATCGTAAAATGATTCGATTTCCCATTTTAATTCTGCCAGC
>JASHXO010000038.1 GCA_030043495.1 Candidatus Rhabdochlamydia sp. | reverse complement strand
ACCCGGCCCTTAAGGGCCGGGTTTCCGCCGGAGGACGGATGAAAAATTTGCTTCTTTCCCCATTGTTTCTACTCTTATGCTTTTTTCCAATTTATGCTTATTCCTCGACACAGCTGCCTTATGATCTAGAATCAGCATCGCAAGATTTTATTTTGGAGACAAAAAAAATTGAAATCCCTGAGCATCCTCACGCGTTCAATCCTGGGATTATTCGCTGGAAGGGACGTTTGTTGTTGAGTTTTCGTGTCATCCCCGATCCTAAGCAATCTTTCAATACAAAGATTGGATTGGTATTTCTGGATGAAAAATTCTGTCTTGTCGGAAAGCCCCAGTTGTTAAGCCTTAGAGATGAATATTCCATAGCTCCCTGCCGTGCGGAAGATGCGCGTTTGATCACACTCGACGACAGACTTTATATGGTCTACGACGACAACGTTGAGCCTCAGATCAGCAAAGGTGGGTTTAGGGTTTATGTTGCCGAGATCCGCTACGATGGAGAACATTTTATTGTCGATTCGATCGAGTGTCTTAAACATTTTGAAAATGAAAGTAGAAATGTCCGCGAAAAAGCCTGGGTGCCCTTTATTTACAAAGGGCATCTGCTTTTGTCGTACAGTATCTTCCCTCACCGCATTTTTTATCCGCGCCTCAATGGAACCGGCATTTGCGATACAATAGTTTGTACGGAAAGTGGCATTGCATGGGACTGGGGAATTCTACGCGGAGGAACGCCTGCTTTTCTTGAAAAAGAAGGATATCTGGCTTTTTTTCATTCTTCGATGGAAATGGCAACTGTGCATTCTGAAGGGGAAAAAATGCTGCACTATTTTATCGGAGCTTATCTCTTCTCCCGCGAACTGCCCTTTAACATTCTCAAGATTAGTCCTGAGCCGATCATCGCTAAGGACTTTTATAAAGGAGCTCGATACAAACCTTATTGGAAGCCCATCCGATGTGTATTTCCTTGCGGTTATATCAGCGACGATCAATACATTTGGATTACATATGGCAGGGACGACCACGAATCTTGGATCATCAAGCTTGATAAAAAAGGACTGTTACAGAGTCTTGTTCCTTGCGATCCGTGAACCCAGGTCTTAAGGCCTGGGTTCACGGAAGAATCTTGCCATCTTCAAGGCGAGCGATCCGGTCGGCAAATTTAGTAATGCGCACATCATGAGAAACGACAATGAGTGTTTTGCCGTCTTTTCCCGCAATTGAGCGCAGCAAGTCCATGACTTTCATTCCCGTGTCATGGTCCAAAAAACTCGTCGGCTCGTCGCAAACGATCAAGTGAGGATTGTGGATCATCGACCGTGCGATAGCGACGCGCTGCTGCTGCCCGCCGGACAATTTAGTGGGAAAAATGTCGACCTTTTCGGGGATACCGACATCGGCAAGCAGCTTCTTTGCCTTTTCCAATGCCATTTTTCGATCCACTCCATTGATAACTAATGGAATAGAGACATTTTCTGCACATGTCAACATCGGGATGAGATTGAATGCTTGAAACACAAAGCCGATATGCTTGCCGCGATAAACTGTTTTCATCTTGTCAGGCATGTGGTTGAGATCAATCCCTGAAACACAACATTCCCCTTCTGTTTGCGTGAGAATTCCTGCGATTACAGAGATCAAGGTCGTTTTGCCCGATCCTGATGGGCCCATGAGCATCAATAATTCTCCCTTCTTAACTTCTAAATCAACACCGCGCAATGCCTCGACCCTAGAAGTTCCCATCCCGAATGTCTTTTTTACATTCTTACAACTGACTGCAATCTCTTCTTGCATAGATCAACTCTTAAAAACAATGGCTGGATCCACTCGGACAACTCTAAGGATGCTGAACACCGCAGCGGCAAAACAGATAAAGAGCATCGAAAGCGCAGTAGAGAGATAAAGCCACCATGGTAAGCTAAAGGAAAGCTCCGTATGTCTAAGCATCCATCCGAAAATAGATGCCCCTCCGATTCCAATGCCCCAGCCAACCGCACTGACAAAAAGCGCTTGTATGATGATCATCCTGACAAGCAAAGCATTATTGGCCCCCATCGCTTTAAATGTCCCAAAATAAGGAAGATTATCCAGAATGAAATTGAAAAAAGTCTGACCTGCAATCGCCATCCCGATGATAAAGCCCAAAATAATTGCCACGCCGAAATTCACGACGATTCCTGTGAATTTGGCATAATAGAACATGGTCAATTTTTGAATTCCCCATGATGTGTATGCTGCATACCCTGTCTCAGCTCGGATGCGTTCACAGAGCTTTTCAGGATCGGCTCCTGGTTTGGATTTGACGAGCACAAAAGAAAGAAAATCTCTGACTGCTGGAGAATCCAGCATTGCAGTCCCATAGGTCGTATAGACGACCGGTTGTGATTGAAATGTCCGGGATACTTCGCAAATTCCAGCGACGTAGGCCCTGTGGTCGTTCAACTCCATCACATCCCCAACTTTCAAAGGGATGACCTCGCCATTTTTTCCACGTTGTGCAAGCTTTGTATTTGCGCCCACTTGATCAACGATGATCGCATCCGGAAAGCGCAAATCTTCGATGGAGCCCTCGAGCATTTTTGGAGGACCTCCGATTAATGTCGCATCATCGATCCCAATGAAAATGCAAGTCTGATAAATACCGCTGCGCAGCCGCGCCGGAATCGTTCCATAATACAATGGTACTGCCCATTCGACCCCATCTATTCCACGAATGCGAAAGTAAGCGGTATTTTTCATTCCCTTGATATCGCCAATGTACTGCACTGAAGGATCGACCACCCAAATATCTGGTTGTGATGTGTCGGTCACGAAGCCAAAGGTACGCTTCAGAATCCCTACAAAAATTGCTGATTGCTGAGAAATGATGAATGAGGCAAAACTTAGACTCACTATCAATCCGATGTACTTTAGTCGATCTCCGATCAGCATTTTCAAGGCGATGAGGTACATTCCCAATCCCCTCCTAAAGCCTTATAGAGAGCGACGAGATCGCTCGTTAAAGCCTGCTGACTCAAAACCAGGTTGCTTTCGGAATTGACAAGCATCTTATAAGCGTCCAAGACTTGGAAATCATCTGCAAGGCCGGACTCATAGAGATCTTTAGTAAGCTCGAAGATGTGTCTGTTTGCAGCGACTTGCACTTCAAAATCGCCCAATCGTTTCATCTCTTCAAAATAAGCAACCAGGGCTCCCTCTACATCTTGAAGCGCAGAGATCACCGTTTGTTCATAGGTTAAAAGAGCCTGCCTCTGTTGGGATTTGGCCATGTCGATCTGCGCACGTGTTCTTCCAAAATCGATCAGGTCCCAATTGAGGCTCGGGCCTATGTTCCAATAACGACTTTTGCCGATGAGCCAT
>JASHXO010000037.1 GCA_030043495.1 Candidatus Rhabdochlamydia sp. | reverse complement strand
CACATACGTCATGCTTGACAAATTCACTCCCGCCCCTTATGAAACTCTCGAACTTGATTACGTCGGGGTCAAGACCCCCCAATTCTCTTATCATCGACTGAAAGGCGCTAACCCTGTCGCCCATGTGGAAATGGCTTCGACCGGCGAGGTTGCTTGCCTTGGCCATGATTTATTGGAAGCTTTTTTCCTATCTTGGCTATCTACAGAACAATCTATTCGGCGCAAACGGATCTTGGTCAGTATCGGAGGGGATAAAAAAATTAAGCTTTTGGAACAATTACAAATCCTCGAAAGCCAAGGCTGGGAGATTTATGCAACAGAAGGCACGAACGACTTTTTATGCCAGCACGGCATTGCCTCCCGATGCGTCTATAAAACCAGTGAAAAGATCGAACCCAATGTCACAACGCTGATTGCCAATCATAAGATCGATCTCATTGTCAACATTCCCCGCGGACTGGGCACAAACCATAAAACTGATGGATTCACCATTCGACGATTGAGCATTGACCATCATATTCCGCTTATCACTAACCTGCAAATCGCGCAAGTTTTCTTACAATGCTTAACAGAATTAAAATTCGAGAAACTTCCCGTTCTTTCTTGGAGAGAATTCATCGCAACTAAACTAAAGGAGTTCTTACGATTTAAGATTTTATGAATTTTAAAAATCGAATGATTAGATTTCTCGTGAAACTCTTCCAACCTAAAACACTCAATTTGGGAGAAGAAAAACGCTTTCTAATCCTGTCGACAACTGGCCTTGGCGACACGCTTTGGGGAACTCCAGCAATCCGCGCTTTACGAAAATGTTTTCCAACAAGTTATATCGGCGTCATCACAAGCCCAATTGGAAAAGCGTGTTTGCAGCACAATCGGCGAATCGATGAACTTTTTGTGGTAAAAGATCCTGTGTTTCCCCAATTGATGCCATTGCATCGAAAATTGAAAAAACGAAAGATCACCCATGTCCTAACCTTTCACACCTCCCAGCGCTCCATTCTGCCGCTTGCCGCTATTTTAGGTGCAATGGAAATCATCGGCACTCATGGGATCAACAAAGGGCTTGATTTTCTTCTTACTCAATCTCTCGACAACGAGGAAATGCACGAAATTCAACGGCGTTTGGACATTGCCGCCCATGTCGGCGCGCATACACTCGATTCTTCAATGGAGATTTTTTGGGGGCAAGAAGATGAAAGAATCGCTGACAATTTCCTTGCCGAGCTTAACATTCCTTCTTATCTTCCACTGATTGGCTTTCATCCGGGTGCAAAAGATGGATTTAAGCAGTGGCCAGCTTCTCATTTTATTGAACTTGGCAATCTTCTCATCCGCAATCTCGGCTGTCGCCTGATTGTCACAGGTACACCTCAAGAAAAAGTCCTCGTCGAATCCATCGTTTCCCAGATCGAAGGCGCATCGGCAACAACGGATTTTCCTTTGCTTGCGACCGCTGCGCTGATCAAGCGCATGCACTTGATGATCTCTAACGACACTGGACCGATGCATCTAAGCCTGGCTGTGAAAACCCCGACGATCGGCCTTTTCACCCCGACTAGTCCGAATTTATGCGGACCTTACTTCGTCGAGAATGCCATTCCGATCGCCAAAAAAGCAACATGCTTGCCCTGTTTGCGAAAAAAGTGCCAAGAACCCTTTTGCCTCTTGCAAATCGGCGTCGAGGAGGTTTACGATTCAGCTTTGAGAATTTTTTACCAAAAAGAAAAACATCACCATGAAGAACCCACTCCGCAAGCGCAGTGTCATTTCGATTGCTGATTTGTCGAAAGAAGAAATCCTGCTTATCCTTAAACGTTCTGAAGAAATGAAAAAAAAGGTCCCTAAAGAGCTCTTAAAATCTAAAATTTTGGCCTCATGCTTTTATGAACCATCGACAAGAACCCGCCTTTCTTTTGAATCCGCGACGATCCGACTTGGCGGGAATGTGATCGGCTTTTCTGATCCCAGATCCACGTCAGCAAAAAAGGGCGAATCTCTTCACGATTCTATGAAAATCATGGGCCAATATGCCGATGTCATCGTCCTCCGTCATCCCAACGAAGGTTCTGCCCGAGCTGCAAGTGAGTCCACGGGCAAACCTGTAATCAATGCTGGAGACGGGGCTAATCAACATCCGACACAAACTTTACTCGATCTATTTTCCATTAAAGAATGTCAAAAAAATCTTAAAGGACTCAATTTAGCCTTTGTTGGCGATCTTAAATTCGGTAGAACAGTCCATTCTTTAAGTCTTGCTTGTGCACACTTTGACATGAGATTGTTTTTCGTTTCTCCAGAACAACTCGCCCTTCCCGAAGAAATCAGCCATTCCCTCAAAAAACAAGGGATTAAGTTTTCATTCCATCGAGCAATCGAAGAAGTTTTGGGCAAGGTCGATATTTTATACATGACCCGTATCCAAAAAGAGCGTTTGGACTCTTCTGCATACGAGGAATGTAAAAATGTTTACATTTTAAAAGAAGAAATGCTTAAAAAAATCAAAAAAAACCTGAAAATTTTTCATCCTTTACCACGTGTGAATGAAATTGAGATTTCCATCGACAAGACTCCATTTGCCTACTATTTCCAACAAGCGGAAAATGGCCTTTATGTCCGCATGGCACTGCTTTCGTTGATTTTAGAATAATCTTAAGGAGTAAAAATGTCTAAAACACTTTCCGTTGCAGCGATTAAAGAAGGCACTGTCATTGACCATATCCCCGCAGGATATGCTTTGATCATTCTCCAACTTCTCAAACTTTCTCAAGGAAAGTATCGAATTTCACTAGGGCTTAACTTCACCAGTTCGTCCATAGGACTCAAAGATCTGATAAAAATCGAAAATCGTGCCCTGACGGAAAAAGAGGCGCACGATATCGCTGTCTTCGCTCCACAGGCAACAATCAATATCATCAAAAATTATCAAGTTGCGAGTAAAATTCTTGCCAAGCTTCCCGACGCCGTCGCTCGCATTCTCGTTTGCCCAAACCCTCGCTGCATTACCAATCACGAAATCGTCGATACCCTCTTTCACGTGGAAGAGCATAAACAAGTCCGATTGCGATGTCATTTTTGCGAAAAGACTTTCGAGCGCAATGAAATCAAAGGCTACCAGCCATAAATAACAATTTATTTTGTGTGGACGATGAAACGATTCCTTCAGATTAAAAAAAATATATATATACATCTTTGAGTACTATATCCATATTTCAAGTAGACTTCTTTCAAAACTAAGAGACGTTTTATCTGCCTTTCGCTAAGCCACAGATACTTGAGATATTGTAAGCCGTTTCTCATACACCTTTGTCATTACTTCTAAACGACTCATACTAATTGAAATACGCCTCTCTATGTTTGTCATCGTTTAGTATCAATAACTTCTGGTTATCAAAGAGATGATATTTCCAAAAATACCTACAAATAACTTTAAATAATTGAAATTAATTAAAAAGATGTACTATTATTTACTTAGAAAATAAAAAATTTGTTTTAATATTATGACAAACAAAATTAATAACTTAATTAAAAGCTCTCAAGAAATCATCGAACACACTCATCTTCTGCTACACACTGCCTCCAATGAAGAAGAGAAAAAGAACATTCTAGAAACCGCTGCCAAAAAAATTAATGCTTTATTTGAAAGCAATCGACTTACCCATTGCACATTTCGAAAAGATCTCTCCCTTCAAGAGCAAGCGTTAGAATATGTCAAAAACCATCCGATATTAAAACCTTTCTTTAGCCAATTATTCCCAAGAATAGAATTTCCTAACTGCACGCATATTTTTGCCAAATGCGACACTGGTTATGGGCATTACCTCGCCATGCGTGGTGAATTCCCACTGAATTGGCAGAAAGGAGTTCCCATGCAAAGTCTAGCGGCTAACCTATGGGAGTATCGAACGGATGCTGATATTGAGCCCTTTGAATATAAGATCGTCTTCGATGATCAGGAAACAGGGTGGGAAGAAAGAGCTGAAAACCGCCACTCTCAAAAAGAGAGGGTGATTCTCCCCGATTTTACCCGTTTTGGGAAAAAGGAACCTCCTAAATCAGAGGAAGAAGCACAATTTCTCAACACCATCTATGCTGCCCAAGCAGAGTTTGAAAAAATAAAAGCCAACTATCAAAAAAAAGGTAAAAATTGGGAAGAAGCGATCTTTGAACTGAAAGAGAGGATGATTCCTCTCTTTGAAAAGGATTCCCATTCTTGCAGAGAACCTTCTTTACAAGGGAACAAAAATAGTCCTCTTGATTATCCCATCTATCTCGCTCCTTTCGTTGCTCAACTGGCTTCCATCGCTTTAGATCAACAGTTAAAAGAAGTAGAAAATGAGCTTCTAAAAAATGTTTATGATGTAAATGTTGGGTTAATTAACGATCGATTAAAATCTGCAGTGGTTTTTTCAGGAGAAATTCCTGGTGCATTCTCCCTTTTATTCTACAAAATAGCCAATATTGCTCAGTGCAATGACAATGAAAAAACAATGGTGTTGGTTAAATCTTTGGCTAAAACCATTGCCTCTTGTTCTGACCGGCAACAAATTGTTGACATACTAAAGGCGCAAAACTCGTCATTCAGTCAACACTTACTCTTCGAAGTCGTTAAGATGGCTGCGACTCAAAATGGATGGTTGGTATCCACAGATATTCAAAATTACGGCTTAACCGACCAGAATCACCTGTTCGAAATCGCCAAAATCGCTGTGGATCAATACGGAGCTGGAATATCTCAATTCATTCAAAACTACGGCTTAACCGACCAGAATCACCTGTTCGAAATCACCAAAATCATGGCAGCTCAAAACGCACTTCTCACATCTCTACACATTCAAAACTGCGGATTAACTGACCAGCATTACCTGTTCGAAATTGCTAAAATCATTGCATCTTACAACGCAAACGCGATACCCCAATACATTCAACACTGCGGATTAACTGATCAGCACTTCTTCGAAATCATCAAAATTATGGCAGCTCAAGACAGCATGGAGATACCTCAACACATTCAAAATGACGATCTCAGCGATAGGAAAAAGACTTTAAAGAAAATTTCTGAATTGGCAACCCTTGAAAAGTATGCTATTCAATTCTCACCAGAAGTTCCATCGGATAGCGAAAATAATTACTTTGTTGCTAGATTGCAAATGCCTCCTTCGTCGTATCAGCTATGTGAGTTCTCTTACCGTGCTTGTCTGCTGCCACGGCAATCTACATCCATCTTAACTGGGCAGCTCTACAGCAAATCGCTCCCCCCTCATGCCTCGGAAGAGTTAAAGAAGAATCTAGCAGCTGCGAAGAGAATCATTAAATACACACAGTGTTGTGTGCCATTTTCAAGTAACTATTTTCAAAGATCAAAAATCTTTCAATTCAATGTCGATGATCGTCATGCCGAGACTCAGACTACCATTGAGAAAGCTACGACTTACGTAAAACAAAAAGTCAGTTCGTCTAAACCATTGAAATACAATGCTATGAAAATAATGAAATATAAAGTTGGAAATTGCGAGCTAATGGTTCGAGTGGGTCTAAATTATGCAAAAGAAAAAGAGCAATGTTTGGTAGAAATGTTTGAATTCCTAGACAACGGAGACCATGCCTTCTTAGTCGTCGGGCGTCGCCCACAATCACAGCCATCAAACTACAAGGATTGGGGACTTTATACAGTCATTGGTGATCTTTGGACAGGTGCCTGCTATCCTGCATCTGAAATCGAACATTATCTTATGAGTTATGTCGGCCGTATGGTTACCTCCACGATTCCTCAGACAATTGTAGAGCATTTTAACCCTACAGAGCATGTTTTGGCAAAACGCGAATTCGATTGCG
>JASHXO010000036.1 GCA_030043495.1 Candidatus Rhabdochlamydia sp. | reverse complement strand
TTTTGAGGCGCAAAACCTGGTCCGCATAGTTGATGCGAGCGATCAAATAATCAGGATATTTGAGATAAGCCTTCTCGATGAGCTCTTCAGCCTCTTTTCTTTTTTTCAATCTTAGATAAGCAAAAGTTAAAAGATTTGCTGCCTCTGGAATTGTGGGATGCCTCAAGCAAAATTGGATCAATACATCGAGATTTTTTTGAGGATCTTCTTGAATTTTCACATAGAGGTCTTCAAAGAGTTTCTTCTCTTTTTTTTCTAGCTCAGGGTTTTCATCCTGCTTTTCAAAGACAACCCGATATCCCTTATTGTTGGGATGTAAAGGAGGAATATCTAAAAATTCTACTTTGTCCATAAGAGCATGTCTTTAAAATAAGTTTACAGAGCACTAGGATTTGAGCTCAAACAAAAGTACACTCAGAATGATGCTAAAATAAATACTTAAGCAGTCATAGGGAAAGTTTGTCGACAACTTAAGATTGATTCCAGATGAAGATCTCTTCAGATTCAACATAGATTTCCGAGCTTCCTTCAGGAATTAGAACCCATCGGTAACGATGTTGGTTCTGCAAGATTTTATTTAAATCCACTGTGGCCATTTCCAAAACCATTTCTTCTGGATTGGTTCCATTTTGGGCAATAAACGGAATAGGGATAGTCGCTTTGCTTTCTTCTGTGAGATCGATAACGAAAAGCTGCAATTTTTGGAAATAGGGGGGCGTTTTGATCGAGAGCTTCCACCGATCAATCCCTTTTTGCGCTAAACTGAGGATATGCGGAGCGCGATGAGGCATGGAGCCGGCCATGGGAGAGAAAAGATTGTGTCCTGAATCGATGGTGCGCATTTTGAATGCGTAATGGGGACTTTGAACCTCAAGCCAATAAGGAAATGGAAAATCGTTTGCAAAATACAATTCGATATTACAGCAGCTGAGTCGAGAATTGTCATCAGGCCACTGGACTTTTAACACATCAAAAGACGGTTTAGCGATTTTTTTGCCTTCGACAATCAATGGAGGATTCCAGAGAGCGCGGCGATCTTCTTCATTGCTAACAGGCAGAGGGCCGATTTTTTTGCGGTCTTTGTTCGGGACAAGATTGAGCTGAAGCGAAAGAAGCCGTGTTAAGAATTGTTCGGACTCGTCTAAAAAAAGCCAGCCATTTTTGCTGAAAGAAAAACATTCAATAAGCTTGTCACTTTTGCGATCGATCTCGTAGAGCGTCCACGAAGTGTGTCCAGGGGCCTTATTAGAAACCCATTCTTTCCACTGGATTTTTTTAACATCGACTTGATGTGCGGGAACGGAAATCTCTTCTAAAAGAAGGGTATCAGCAGTGATAGAACGGATGAAAAGCAAGGAATAATTGTTTTCTTGGGCTGTGACAATAAAATCTCCAGCCTGAGCATGAACAAATCTTTGTTCCAGTGTAAGTGATGCTGGTTGAGCTGCAAAAGGCGTTGAGCAAAAGAGAAAGGTCAACGCAAAAATATTTAAATTTTTTTTTCCCATGGGGCAAGACAAATTATTGAGAATGATTATACCTGTTCTTGAGATAATGGGGTGTATTTTTTAAAATATTAAGAATTAATGCCTTGAGCGCGATTTATCGCAATCGTAACAGTAGTGGGGTTCAAAATGGGCAGGATCTTCGACTTGGATTGTCATATGAGAAATCCCATGATTTTTTTCGATGATGCTGTGGGCCTCCCTTAATGCGGTACGCGTGTCATCGGCAACAAGGTGTACGCTGAGAGCAATTTTTTTTGTAGAAACAGACCACACATGCAAATCGTGTACTTCTTTGACACAGGGGATTGATTTTAAATTTTTTTCAATGGCATGAGGATGCACTCCTTCCGGAGTCGACTCCATTAAAATCGACACGGTCTGTTTGATGATCTTTCCCGATCCATAAACAATTCCGAGTGAAAATAGAATAGAGATGATGGGGTCGATAGGATTCCAATGGGTGAACCAAAGGATTGCGCCACCGAGAATGACGCCGATACTGCCGAGCAGATCGCCGATGACATGCAGATAAGCTGCGCGGATATTAATATTCTGTTCCTGGGATGAATGCAAGGTACGCATCATCATGAGATTTGCCAGGAGTCCGATGAATGCGATGACAAAGACAATCAGTCCCTTGACTTCTGGCGGAGAAATGAGCCTGACAATAGCTTCATAGATAAGAACACCGCATAAAGCCCACAGGGAAAGGGCGCTGGCCAAGGCGCCTAAAATTTCCGCGCGGTGATAGCCGTAGCTCATTCTAGGAGTGCTAGGAAGATGGGCAATCTTGAGAACAATCAAACTTAGACCGAGCGCACCGACGTCAGTGAAAAGATGCAGCGCATCGCTAATGAGCGCCAAGCTGTTAGCGACAATACCGCCTGCAACCTCGACGATCAGAAAAATAAACGCGATGATCAGGGCCGTATGGAGAGCTTTTCTGTGGACATTGCCATGAGTGTAGAAGCATTTGGAATGATCATGAGGCATATATTGGAGAATTTATCCGCTTGCTTTACTAAGGTCAAACTTTTTATTACTTAGAATGTGTGGGAAATGGTGAGTTGAGATCATTCATGGCGGTCTTTAGAAACCTGCTTTTTTTTATTGTTTGCATCGTCGGGGCAAGCTCATTATTCTGGGCGGCGGAAATATATGCACAAGAAGAACCGCAGATGGATTGGAAAACAGAACTCCAACAGATCGATGCGGAAATTAAAGAGTTGCAGGACGAAAAGAGCCGTTATCTAGCCGCAGCAAGACGCTATGAAGACCAGGGGATACGCTGGCAGTTCCAACAAAATCAAAAACAAGAAGCGAAGCGAGCTTTTCATATGGCAGATATCAAAAGA
>JASHXO010000035.1 GCA_030043495.1 Candidatus Rhabdochlamydia sp. | reverse complement strand
TTTTTAATGGAACAACTCTTCATGGACTCAGCTTCAATAATGTCCCATAATTGATTTAAAAAGCGTATTTGTTTTTCTTCAAGCGGAAATAGAAATAAAAGGAAGTCATGGTTTTTGCTAAAAGCCGCTTTTGTCCAGTTAGCAGATCCCATTACGAGAATCTCTTCATCAATGACCGCCCATTTATGGTGCAAGAGTTCCTTTCCTTGGCTTAAAAAAAAACTGACACCCTGTTTTTCTAGTGTATGGACCATTTTTTTGCTAGCACCGCGAGCGGTATAAGCGTCCACTGCAATCGAGATATCGACGCCTCGTCTTTTCGCACGTGAAAGCGCTTCGCCAATTTCAAGGTGTGTCAATGTGAACATGGCAATGGTAATTTTTCTCTTTGCCATATCAATGATATCGATGAGGCGAGAAAGGCCGCTTTTGAGAGGATCAGGGAAGAGATAAAGTTCGCCTTGCTGTTGCTGGACCTTGAAAAAATAGGAAGTTGCAGTTGGATTTTCTAAGAAGGCAGCGAGTTGAGGTTGATAGAGACCGATGACGAGATTTGCGTGATGGTGCAATGAGGTCGGAGTGAGGTTGGCCGTACCTAAAAAGACTTGGGCTTTATCGATGAGGACAATCTTGCGGTGCATCAATCCCGATGTTTTGATGGGACAAATATTCACTGATGAGGGGAGTAATTTCTTTAAAGGAGCAGAAGCTGAAGGGTCGTATTCCAGCGAGATGGGAAGATTTTCAAAAGTTTTTTTACGAATGACGGCGAGGATCTCAGGATCAGTGATCCCATAAACACTTAGAAAAATAGATCGGTTTGCCTTATTTAGGGCTTGGAGGAACATGAGCTTGATATCATGTCGAGTCTGGTTGGAATAAAACTTGATCGGATGGCTTTGATTGGGCAGTCTTATCTGCGTCGCAGAAAAAATAACCCAGGCATAGAAAAAAACAAAACCACTTATTAAGAAAAAGAATAAAACCCTTCGGGGAATTTTCTTAATAGATGGCGGAAAAATTAATTTAAACGTGTTCGCCTTTGGCACGCAATTCGCGAATAATCGTTGGGAGACCGACTTTATCGATAGTGCGCAAAGCATTTGTTGAAAGACGTAAGGTGATGAAACGGTTCTCTTCAGCAAACCAGAGACGTTTCTTTTTCAGATTAGGCTGAAAACGCCGTTTTTTAATTCCGGTGACTTTCAAGCCGATTCCCTTTTTCTTTTTTACAATCCCGCGGATCGCATAAGAATTGCCGCGGACAGGAATTTTGCCAGTCACTTGACATCTCTTAGACATGGTTTTTCTCCTAAGAATTCTCAATAATGGCATCATCTTATCATCTTAAAACATATTGAACAAGAATATTTGCAGTATTAATTTAAAAATTAAATTTGGTAAGTTCACGAATACACACAAACAACTTGAAGAATCGGGAGTTTGACAAGAAAAGCGCACTCGCACTGAATTTGAGTCAGCCTTTGCCGTCACCAAAGCAACCTGACTGAATAAGTTGGGTGATGGAGACGGGCTCAAAGTCAGTGGCTGCTTGACACCGTCAAAAACCGATTAAGCAGATTGCTTGTGTATAAGTTCCATTATTGCTTCCAGAGGGGATTGTGGAAGAACTTTACGCTGATTTTGTCGTCATCGGATCAGGTCCTGCTGGTCAGAAAGCTGCGATACAGGCCGCAAAGCTTGGGAAGAGCGTTATCATCCTTGAAAAGGATCCGCACCCAGGAGGGGCTTCAGTGAACTCAGGGACGATCCCATCTAAGTCTTTAAGGGAGGCGATCCTCGATTTAGCCGACTTTTACGAGCGCAGTTTTTACGGCCAAAATCGCGTGATTCGCGAAATTTCGATCAATGATTTGAACTACAGGCTCAATATTGTCCTTGAGGAGCAGCGTAAAATGCTGCTGCGCCAATTTGAGAAAAATAAAATCCGTTTAATTCACGGCACCGCTCGTTTCCAAGATAAGAATCACCTCGTTGTCATGAGCGAGAGCGGCAACTCTTTATTCCACATCACTGTAGATTATAGCCTGATTGCTACAGGCTCTAAACCGCGCAACCCGATCAATGTGCCCTTTGATAAAGAGAAGATCTTGGATTCAACGCGCCTGCTTTCGATCGATCATGTCCCTAAAACGCTCATCGTTCTCGGCGGAGGGATCATCGGCGCCGAGTATGCAAGCTTTTTCGCTGCATTGGGGACAGAAGTGACTGTTGTCGATAAACGAGAACATCTTTTGCCGCTTTTAGATCATGAAATTGGAATGCATTTACAAAAAGCGCTAAGCACCATTGGCCTAAAATTCGTTGGCAATAAAGAAATCGATGATATTCAGCGTGTCAATGACCATGCCGAAGTCTGCTTTAAAGACGGCAGTAAAATGCAAGGAGAAATGCTGCTTTACGCTCTTGGAAGGGAAGCCAATGTCGACAACCTCCAGATTGAAAATATGGGGATTTCTCTCGACAAGTCCGGTTACATCCCCGTCAATGCCTTGTTTCAAACTGTTGTGCCTAACATTTATGCTGCTGGAGATGTTATCGGCGCTCCTGCTCTGGCATCGACAAGCATGGAGCAAGGAAGGCTGGCCGCACGTCATGCTTTTGGGGCGCAAACGCATCACTTTCCTTCATTTTACCCTATTGGCATTTATACGATTCCAGAAATTTCTTCCTGCGGTTATACTGAAAATGA
>JASHXO010000034.1 GCA_030043495.1 Candidatus Rhabdochlamydia sp. | reverse complement strand
TGGGACGTCAATCCCATAATGTTCCTTAAATTTCTCTACAGCCTGGCCAAAGGATACATCTGCTCCAAAATCAACCACTGCTCGCTCTAAGAGAATCGAGTAATCCCTACAGTCAACCCCAGCTCCTTGCGTAAAAGGAATGACCAACTTTTGTTCATGTAAAAAGCGTTGCACTACGACTTCTCGTTGACCAAGGGCAGTTCCCCAATGAACTTTTTTTTTCCGTGTTTGATCGAATTCGGGTGTCCTTCAGTCCATTTTGATGTAACTGCTTTATCTCTCTGAACGGACCACTCTTGTAGTGCTGCTGCACCTATTTTGCGCATGTTATCTACGACTTGAATTTCAGCGTCATCAGCCATGTCAGCTTTCCCACCAACATTTTCAACGACGTCCAGCATCTGGTCCATGTGCCTCTTTAGTTCGGGGTATGCCTCTATGCGTTCTACAAAAGACTTTTCCATAAGTGACTCCTTTTTGAAATCACTTATTCTGCTCTAGACCGAACTCTTTCTGCAACCTAAAACCACTCACCTAAAATTTTTAATTACACCCGATACAAGGAACGGATTGGCTTCAATTCTGCGATATTCTTCCCCCTGTGATTTCTATGATTTCCATTGAGCAGCAATTTGCCAAAAAGTTACATGCTTATACAATGCCACGCCATGAAAGGATCAATTCGCGCGCAAAAGATCTCATTGATTTGGTTCTTCTTTTGAATATAAGAACTCCCCGTCTTTCTGAAATGATAGAGACACTTCAAAAAGTGTTCAACAAACGCAATACGCATCCTCTTCCTCAAAAATTAGATTCCCCGCCTATACAATGGAACAGCCAGTTTATCGCTATGGCAACCGAATGTGGTGTTTCCGAAGACATGCAGGCGAATTTTGAAAAAGTATCAAAGTTTTACGACCGCATAGTTTTATAAAAAATCGATTGATACTCAAACGCAGACCTTGTAGCATTATTTTTGTGCTTGGGTGTCCAAATGATAATTGTAAAAAGATACCTTTTCTCCATCTTGATTTTGTTAGGCTCATCAACTTCAGCAATGCCCATTTATGAAAATCAATGTAAAGCAATTCAACATCCAGATGACTATGTTCACGCAGTGCTAAAAGGAATTGTTAAACAGATGGTTTTCCCAGGCCCCCCTCACTTTCTTAGCGTCGAAGATGGGGATTGGGCTGAGCCGAGGACAATCTTAGAAGTAGATGAAGCGTCACTGCTTCGTCTGGTTGAAGCACAATCGCGAGTGACTCCTGATCATTATCTAGGAGAGTTTATCGATCCAGAATTAAAAGCTGATGAACCGAATGCCAATCTAGTCACTCTAGATTCTTCTTTTACAGGTGAGCTTGATCACATCGAACGCTATGAAAATAAACAGGTTATCATTGATGCCATCATTTCTGCACAACCGACGCGATGCCACACTCCATTTGTAGTCGAGATTGTTGAGGTGCTTTATCATGAGCAATAAAAAATTCATCAAAGCTGAAGAAGGAAAACCTCCTGGCATCTCAGTCATATACTATGATTCAGATGACAATATGACCATTCGACATCATAATAAAAATGGCAAAACTGGATCCATTGCCTGGAGAAATAACAATCCAGGGAATCTTGCGTGGGGAAGTGGAGCACATGCTAAAAAAACGGGCTGCATTGGGAAGGCCAAAGGACGACCTGTTTTTCCAGATTATGAATACTGGTTTTCAACAGCTTTCTGACGAACAATGGTCGTTAATACTTAGCTTGATGGATCTGCATTTACCACCCGAGCGAGGAATCCCTAGAAGTGACCTACGCAAAGTTTGGAACTCTTTACTATTTGTCCTTACTCGCGGTTGTCGCTGGGTTGACCTTTCCAGAGATTTCGATATTTTTGTGCCAAGATCTACTGCCCACGGTTGGCTCAAAACATGGAGTATAACGGGAGTTTTCGACAAAGTAATGAGCAGCCTTTTGCAGATCGCCCTTAAAGAAGGCAAGCTTGATCTCTCTCAACTAGCCACTGATGGGTCTTTTTCCCCCTCACCAGGAGGCAGCGAGGAAGTCAATCACGGACATAAAGGCAAAGGAACTTTGCTTCATCTTCTGATTGATGGTTGCAGCAACCCTTTAGCTATTACTACAACGGGAGCTAATGGGAATGAACGTGAGCAAGTCGAGCACCTGCTAGTACAAGCAGATCTTGTCCGAACAAAACTCCTTAACGGGAGAATGACCATTTTTGAAGTCGATAAAGGATATGACGCAGCTTGGCTTAGGCAGACATTACTCGTGTTACAGATTTTCCCTTTGATTCCTTATCGAAAAATTAAAGGCAGAAAAACACCTGAAATGTCTGAAGTTTGCCAAGTATTTAAGTTGGTTCGAAAACGATGGATAGTTGAGAGGTCTTTTGCTTGGCTGAAACGCAGATGCCGACGGTTGCTTTTGAGGTGGGAACGTATAGCCAAAATATGGAAAGGTTTTGCTGTGATGGGGCTGATTTATACGTGGCTTAAAAATTTATTCGGATAGGTTCTTCTATCTCCAGAAATGAGATAAGATCAAAAATTCTCGGATAAATCCTCATCTTGATTTTTTGCTTTCCATCAACTATGATTTGGCTTGATTGTTAATAGAGTTTTTTCATGTCTCAAAAGAAAATTTGCCTCGCTAGTGACAATTGGACCCCAGCACATCCCCTTGTGATCAAAGCCATTACTGAAGCAAACGAGGGCTATGCTCCTTCTTATGGCTCAGATGCTTGGACAGAAGAAGCCAGGAGCCTTATTCAAAAAATCTTTAAAAGCAAATGCAAGGTTTTTATCGTTCCCACTGGGACAGGGGCCAATATTTTTGCCCTTAGACTTTGTTGCAAAGGTTATGAATCGGTTATTTGTACGGACATTGCTCATATCCAATATCAAGAGTCTGGGGCGGCTGAAGCTCTCGTTGGATGCAAACTTTTGACGGTCCCAAATAAAGAGGGAAAAGTCACAGCTGACGAAATAGTAAAAAAGCTAAAAAAAGAACGAGCTTTTGGCAAGCATTCTACCTCTCCTCGTATTTTGTCGATTACCCAACCTACCGAAATAGGCACGGTTTATACCCTTGCGGAACTAAAAGCTCTTGCAAAGTTATGCAAAGAGGAAAATCTGCTGATGCATATCGATGGAAGCCGTCTATACAACGCAGCGGTTAGCCTAAATGCATCTTTACACGAGATTATCGAAGCGGCTCAGATCGATATCCTATCTCTTGGAGGAACTAAAAATGGGTTAATAGGAGCAGAAGCTCTTGTGATTTTTAATCAGCATTTACAAGAAGGTAGTGATCATTTTCAAAAGCAAATGCTGCAACTGCTTTCTAAAATGCGATATCTATCTGCGCAATATATCCCATTTTTTAAGAATGACTTGTGGCATACACTTGCTACCCAAGCCAATCAAAAAGCACAAGAAATTGCCTCTATCATTAAATCTATTCCTGGTCTATCTCTGAGTTATCCTGTGGCAACTAATCAGATTTTCTTCATTGCGCCTGCGCCATGGATTCCGCTGATCCAGGAGAAAATCTTTTGCTACCCTTGGGATGCTGAGAAAAATGAAGTTCGCTTTATTGCCTCATGGAGTACTTCAGAGCAAGATGTTAAAGAGATACGCTCCATTCTCTCAGAGATATCGCAGAGTCCAATTTAAAAAGGCTTTTTGACAACACCCCTCTATATGCATGATGCCTACCTAAAAGAAATGGAAGCAACCATCATTGATGTTGCCAAAGAAACAGATAATCGTTGGCTTGTTGTTTTGGATAAAACCATTTTCTATCCAAGGGGCGGAGGGCAATCGACCGACCAAGGGATTCTTTTTACAAAAACCTGGAAGGGTAAAGTATCGCAAGCCTTACAGAAAGAAGATAAGATTATTCATTTTGTTGAAGGAAGTGAACCTCCTCCAAAAGGCACTATAGTGAAGGGAACTCTTGATTGGGATAGACGTTACCTTCATATGCGCTTACATTCAGCTGGCCATGTAGTGGATTTTGCCTTGTATCTCCTTGGTTTTTCACCAGCTCCCCTTATGCCTTTTAAAGGAGACCATGGGAAAAAACCTGTCATTTACTATCAAGGCATTGTTCAAGAAGATTCTAGAGAAATCCTGGAAGAAAAGGCTAATGAATTAGTATCGAAAAATCTGCCGTTTTCAACCCGATTTGTTACTTATGAGGAGCTGGAGCAGGGTACAATCTACCTGCAACCAGGCTTACCAAAAAATAAGCCGCTTAGAATGCTTACGTTGGAAGGCGTTGGCAGTGTTGCCGATGGAGGAACTCAATTGCATCGTACAGCTGAACTAGGTCATATTTCGATCCTACCACTTGAGAAACAAGAAGGAATGACGCTAATTCATTACCGCCTAGTTTAAATGCA
>JASHXO010000033.1 GCA_030043495.1 Candidatus Rhabdochlamydia sp. | reverse complement strand
CAGAGCACTAGTATGGGTATGGCGACGGACCATGGAATGACTTTCGAAAACTTTTAAGTGCTTTCTTTATTCCCTCTTTTAATAGAGAGAGTGATGCTGACCTAAACCATTGGAAAGATTTTAAAGTGACTTAGAATATTAACGCTTTTTGTATCTTTTTATCTTATAATACTTAGAAAGACTAAAGGCACCTGAGTATTTAAGCGATGATTCAAGTAGATGAATTAGCTCTCTCTTACGGCGGAGACACTGTCCTTGAAGGCGTTTCTTTTACAGTGAATTCTGGGGAACGGTGCGGGCTTGTCGGCCGTAATGGCTCAGGGAAAACGACGTTGCTGCGCCTTCTCGTCGGACAGGAAACACCCGATCGTGGCACGATCTCTTTTTCTCGCGGATATAAGTTGGGGTATCTCGACCAGCATATCCGTTTTTCCTGTCCCTCAGTATTGGATGAGGCGTGCTTAGGTTTAAAACCTGAAGAAATGGAAGAGTCGTACCGGGCAGAAGCGATTTTGTCCGGACTCGGGTTTAAGGAAGGAGATATGTGCGTTTCTCCTCAGCAAATATCCGGCGGGTACCACTTAAGGCTCCATTTAGCAAAAGTACTGTTGTCCGATCCCGATTGCCTACTGTTGGATGAGCCGACAAATTATTTGGACATCCTTTCTATCCGCTTTCTCATGCGCTTCCTCCAGCAATGGAGAGGAGAATTGATTTTGATCTCTCATGATCGCGAATTCATGGATGGTGTTTCTACACATACTTTGGGCGTTCATCGAAAAAAAGTGCGAAAGGTCAAAGGAGGGACAACAACTTTTTTTGAGCGAATTGTCCAAGAAGAAGAAATCCATGAGCGGACCCGCCTCAATCTCGAAAAAAAACGAGTCCACCTTCAGTCCTATGTTGATAGATTTGGTGCTAAGGCTTCGAAGGCCGCCCAAGCCCAATCGCGCCAAAAGATGATCAAGAGGATTCCGGCACTGGAAGAGCTCAAAGCGATGTACAACCTCGATTTCAACTTTCGCGAACACCCATTTATGGGGAAAAAAATGCTGGAGGCAAAAGAAATCGCTTTTTCCTACCAAATAGAAAAGCCGATCATTCGCGATTTTTCACTAGAAATTGAAAAAGGAGAGAGAATTGCGATCATCGGAAAAAACGGTTATGGCAAGTCCACGCTTCTGCGTCTGCTTTCTGAAGAACTCTCTCCGCAAAAGGGAGATATCCGCATTTCCCATCAAGCTGCAATCGGTTATTTCGGCCAGACAAATATTCAAAGATTAAAAGACTCGGCGACCATTGAAGAAGAGATCTCGATCGCAAATCCTACCTTGAATTTAAGCGATGTCAAAAGCATTTGCGGACTGATGATGTTCAGCGGAGATGCTGCTAAGAAAAAAGTCTCTGTACTTTCTGGAGGAGAGAAAAGCCGTGTCCTTCTCGGAAAAATCCTCGCTAAACCGTGTAATTTGCTTCTGCTCGATGAACCCACGCATCATCTCGATGTCGAATCCATCGAAGCACTCATCGATGCTTTAGAGGATTTTGAAGGTGCTATCATCATTGTCACACATAGTGAGCTGATCCTGAAACGTCTTTCTTTGCATAAGCTCATTGTCTGCCACTTAGGCAGACAAGATCTGTTCTTGGGGCATTATGAAGATTTTCTCGAAAAAGTAGGTTGGGAAGAAGAAACGGTTCAGACTAAGAGAAAGATGCATGCTGCAGAAATCCGTAAAAAACAGCACGAAGAACTCATGCAAAAGCGGGCGAGGATCAGGCCTTTGGAAAATGAGATTTGCAAAATCGAGAAGAAAATCACGGAATTGGAAACAGAGCAAAATCGAGAAAATCAACTGCTCGCAGATGCTTCTCAACAGATAGATATTGATAAGATCCAAACACTTTCAAAATCTTGTGCTAGCCGAGAAAGAGAGCTCCAGATTCTCTATGAGACTTTCATAAAATTGGAAGAAGAACTGAGTTCCGTAAAAAAACAATTAGAACTAGAGAACTAAAAAATCGTTCTTTAATCGTTTTTTTAACGGAAAACTTTTTCAAAAGAAGATATCCTTTCATTCTTTTTTCAGGGAGTCACACAATGCGCTTTGTCTTAACGATTCTTCTTTTTTTGAAGGGGTGGTTATTTGCTGTCCAAACCGATTACGATGTCACAGTAGTCGGAACCAGCCCCATTTCGATGCTGGAAGCGATCTATCATATTTCGAAGAATGAACGCGTCTTAATCTTGGAGGCTGATGCAAAATGTGGCGGCGCATGGAAAAGCATTGATATCTGTGGAATTGCTAATGCTGATCTCGGTTGCCATTTGATCGGCACCGATCCTAAATTAAAAGAATTTTTTAAAAACTACTTTGGATGCAAATTTGTTTGTTTGGAACATCCTGACCAAGATGCGGTTGATTCTCATTCTCATTGCACAAATGGCTATTATTTTTCCAATGGGTGTTACGAGCTTGTTTCGCGTTTGCAAGCAGTGGTCGAATCTCGTCCCAATGCAGTCCTTCTTCATCGGAAATTAGAAAGCATTTTTATCGACTCTGCTCGAGAAATGATCGAACTTTCTCTTGGAGATTCACGCACCACTACAACTAAACTCATCCTGACCCCTTCTAGTCAATTCCGAGTTGAAAATCCCTCTTTTACTAATCAGGATCCTCGCGGGCATCTCTACCCTCATCTTTATCTGTTAGTCGAAGAAGAAACATCTTCCCGTTTTACCTATTTAAATGGAATTATTTCAGGAATGTCGCGTGCGATGAACCTTACCCCTTTTCTTAAATTTCCTAGAGACAATTTGCAATTGATCGTGATTCAGACCCACGGGAAGAATGAACTGAACAATCCGCAAAAGTTTTTTGACGCCTTGATTGATCAAGGGTACTTTTCCCCATATGCGCGAATCGTCGAATCCGCCACCTATTTTTATCAACAATCCTATATGAATACGACTGCAATTTCCCACATCGGAGGGCCGCTTGTGGAAATTCTCGATACTTCAAGCTTCTCCGGCATGATCAAGTACTTGGACAAATGGAAATCTGTCATGGAGCCTCTTGAACAATAGAACCTCTTTCGAAATTCGCTTTGTCCAGAAAAATCCGTCCCACAAAGATGATTTTAAGGCAGCGAAGTGGGGAATGAAGATTTGCAAAAAGTCTCTTTAATGCGCAGTAAAGAGAGCAAGGAAATGATCAAATAGACTGGAAGGGTCAAAAAGGCTGCCTTGTAAGCTTGGACTGAAAAAACCCTAGCTCCATCAACAAGCTTTCCATCCCAACCCAAATCGAGGAATTTTCCTGTCAGAGGATCTGAAAATGCACCGAAAAGGGCATCAAAGGCGTTCATGAAACCGATGGCCGTTGCCGCTAGGATGGGCAAGCTGATTTCCCGGATCATTGTAAAACAAAGCAGAAAGCTGCTGATTGCAAAGCCGAAGAGAAATAATAGAAGAGTGATCGAGGTGCGGGTCAATCCGGGAGTATAGATGACGCCAGAGATTGCGATCAGGGCCAGAAGTGTTCCCCAGAACATGACGACTTTGCGCCTTCCCAGCCAATCTGAAAACCAGCCAAAAAAAGGAGCACCGACAGCAAATCCAATGAAAATTAATGAGACGGCCTGTGCGGAAATATTGGGAGAAACTTCAAAAGCTTCAGAGAGGAAAGATACCCCCCACAGTCCACCAAAGATCATCACAGGAGCAAAGGCAAAACCACTATAGACAGAAAGCCACCATGCTTGAGGATTTTTTAAAATTCTTTTTAAGCTGTCGAAAAAGGAAATGCTCTGAGAAACGATATGGCGTTCTTTCTTATGGCCAGGAGAAACATCGCGGACGATAATCCAAAAAATTCCAGCCAGGACCAGGCCGGCGACCCCGATGATTTCCATCGCATAACGCCAGTCCATTGCATCGATGAAGGCGGCTAAAGGCGCTTGTCCACCAACGGCGCCGAGCATGGCCACTGTCATCATTAAACCCGCCATGAACGCGAATTGTTTCATGGGAAACCAGTTGGCGATCAGCTTAAGACAGTTGACAGCTGCAAAAGCGGCTCCGGTTCCGGTGATGAAACGCCCGATCCCAGCGATCCATAAAGCGCCCGCCTTGGCAAAAATTAAACTCCCTATCGCACAAAGGGCGATCGCAAGTGTTGTCACTTTTCTAGGCCCGATTTTGTCCAAGAGCAATCCGGCGGGAATTTGCAGTAAAAGATAGGCGTAGAAATAACAGGCTGCCAGATTTCCTAAAGATGCGCCGGAAATTTTGAAAGTGCTCATTAGGGTTGAGGTCATAACGCTGGGAGAGACTTCGAGGGCATATTTATAAAACATGAACAGGGCACTCAAAAGCCAGATCACCCACGCATGCAATGAACCGAATTCTTTTCTTCTCTCTAACGGTTTTTGAACACTTTCTTTAGACATGGTAGATCCTTTAAGGGTTTAAAAATCCTTAACAGGATAGGTCAGCATTTGTATTTCGTCAAATGATTTGCGGGTAGGAAATTTCCTCTTTATGCTCCGGCGCAGCCATAGACGTTCATCCAGGTAATCGTAGAAATTAAGTCTATAGCAGGGATTTCAGGAATTCACGAAGCGCAACTCATGTCTTATTTGAAGCGATCAGATTGCCGATATAGATTGTTGATTAATTTCAACGTGAAGTTGTTGCGTGAAAGGAATACGTCGATTTAAAATTTAAGCCCTCTCTGTGATCTCTAGCGAACCTTGTCCGCGGGTGGTTAAAAAATGTTTTTTTCCCCGATTCTTCAGGTTGTTTCGGTATAAACATGCTCTAAGATTTTATAGTTTCACTTGCAAATCATTTGATTTCATGTAAAATGATTCATCAAACAAATTTATTCTAAATTCAAGGAATGAAATCATGGCAAATCAAACGATGAAATTTATTAGAATTGGAACCCTAGGAATCATGCTTTCGGCCGTAATGATGTCGAGTGCCTGGGGAAAAGAAGAAAGCAATCCTGCGCAGAAAGTCCTGCTTTTGGAGAAAATCCAACTCAAACGCAATGATGAGAAAGCGCTGGCAGAGATGCTTCCGATTGTCCGTTGTTCTTTCAAGCCAAGCGCATATGAAGAAATCCTCGTCGCTCAATTGCGCAATACACAAAGCTCGACAAAACAATTCCGAATCGTCTCAGAAAAAATTGGAGATCTGCTCGTTAGTAAAGTGATCGAATGTCTTCCGACAAAAAATGTCGAAGTTGAGACACCGGTTACAAGATGCCAGGGAAAAGTGCTGGCAGACAAAGTCGAACTGGTTTCCAT
>JASHXO010000032.1 GCA_030043495.1 Candidatus Rhabdochlamydia sp. | reverse complement strand
CCGGAGACGCTTTGCTCGATACGTTTATGTGGCACTTTCCCGAAGCCAATATCAGTAAGTTTTTAATTCAAAGAGATGAAAAAACAGCGAAGCCGCAATTTAAATACATGAAAATTTCTCCCGACATTGCCTCTGGTAACCACGTTGTCATCACAGAACCGATGATTGCGACAGGCGGTACTCTGGAAATGGTTATTACTTTACTTAAAGATAGGGGTGTACGTGAAGAAAATATTATTATCGCCTCTGTTTGCGTCGCTCCTGAAGGGCTTATTTTGCTCAACGAACGATTCCCAAAAGTCAAGGTCGTTATGACGACGATGGACGAAAAACTCAATGAGAGAAAATTTATTGTTCCCGGTCTTGGAGATTTTGGAGATCGCTTTTTCGGAACCTCCGATAAGCATTTAGTGATGAATGCTAACATGGATTCTGAGATTGCGATGGAGTAATTTTCTGATTAACCCAATTTGTCTACCATCCTTTCTTACGCGCTAACGGCGACCGGCAATCTGCTGTGCTGCATTCTTGACCTTTGGGAGACAAGCAGGGTGATTACACTCGTTGAATCGCAAGCGGCCCAGATGCCTGGCAGACGGGCATGACTTCTATGGTATTGATATTGACATGCGAAGAGACCGAGCAGCAGAAATAAATCACCTCAGCGATATCTTCGGGTGACAAAGCTTTTGTGTGTTCGTAAACTTTGGCAGCGCGCGCTTCATCGCCGCGAAAGCGGACGACTGAAAACTCCGTGCCCCCGACCAATCCGGGCTCAATACAGCTGACGCGCACTTTTGTACCGAGAAGATCTGCTTTTAAGTTAAAGGAGAATTGACGGACAAAGGCCTTTGTCCCTCCATAGACATTGCCGCCAGGATAGGGATAGCGTGCTGCGACAGAACCCAAATTGATAATGTGCCCTTTATCTAGCTTGACCATTGTTTGAAGAGCCGCCCGAGTGCAATAGAGAAGGCCTTTTATGTTGGTGTCGATACATTGGTCCCATTCTTCGATTTTTCCTTGATAAGAAGGTTCAAGGCCAAAACCACAGCCGGCACTGTTAACGAGAATTTCAACTGGTCCCTCTTTTTGCTCGATGCTTTTGAAGACATTTTCTACGTCATCAGAAGAGCGGACATCGAGTTCATGGATAGAAATTTCTCCTTTCAACTCCTTGCGAAGTTGTTCTAAACGGTCCATTCGCCTCGCTGTCAAGGCAAGACGGAACCCTTGTTTGACAAATCGTCGTGCTGTAGAAGCTCCAATTCCAGCGGAAGCTCCAGTGATAACAACAAGAGGTTTTGAGGAGGCACTCATATTTTTGGCAAAACTCTTTTGAAATGATTTTCTAGAATTACTGATTTTTTTTACAGTGCAGATTTGGATCTGGTTGTCCTCTTAGAGGTATCATAGCACAAATTGAGTTTGATGATTTATTCAAGCTATGAAGATCTACCCAACTTAGGACCTGGAAAGGCTAGAACTTGTGTGCTTAACCCATGTAATTTGTCATGTGATAGGAATAGGAACTGGGAGGAGTAGGCTGCACGCCATAGGCCAAATTGATGAGCTCATCTTCTCCAGGGATTAGCGACATTTCCAAAGCTTCCTCGAGTGTGACCCATCGGTAATCGACATGTTCTTTGGGATTAATTTTGATTTGAGGGAGACCGGCGATATTGTATTCAAAAGTATGGAAGACAAAGTCGCCAGTTGAATGTCTGATATAAACTTTTCCAAGATAGGAGAGACATTGGTTCTGCATTTCGATACCTGTTTCTTCACGGATTTCGCGAATAACGGTCTGCTCGGCGGTTTCACCACTGTCAAATTTTCCCGCAGGGATTGCCCAGGTGTTACCTTGGGGCTTATCAAATTGACGTTTTAAAAACAGTGTGTCATTCCCGTTTCTGATGAAGCATCCGGCAACCTCGATCTTGGGATGAAAATCTTGCGGCATTTCTTGAAAGACTTCTTGAGCGCTTAGAGAGCTCATTGTGCATAAAGTTGTAATTGCTGAAATAAATAAAGCTTTAAGCATTTGCTCTCCTATAATCAAAACGGTTATTATATAATAACACAGAGAAATTAAATTTGCATGTTAATTTTCGTTAATTATAAAAATAAGCTGATTAAATTTTTTCTTGTATTTATGGTCATTAATCTTTATTTACAAATTTATATGAATTAACTTGAAGTCAGGGAGAAGAGGGCGTGAAAAGACAAGCTTTTTATTTAAAGAGCCGATTGCAAAACCCTTCGCCGCATAAAATCGCTCTTTTATCACTTCTTGTCCCAGCGGCGGCTTTTCTACTTTCCCAATTATGTCTTCGCCGTCGCCGGGCAAATCTGCTATGCGGGTTTTGTCAAGAGGTGCCAAAATCATCGATTTTTTGCTGGCGTGGAGTTTTGCAATTGGCTCTAGGAATTTATAATTTTATTTTGCTCACGTGCATTTCTTCACTGAATGGAATTGAAAATCCGCCTCCTTATTCTTTTGATGCCACACCACAGCTCCCCTTAGAAGTTTATTCTGATGAGTTTGCCGCCATATTAGGTGAAAAGCCGAAACTTATGCTTCTTGCCACAGGTTTTGGTTTTACAGAAGGCCCTGTTTATTTTGCCGATAAGGAAAACAGTGAGTCGGGTTTTTTAATCTTTACTGACCAGATTAACGACAATATTAATATGATCCGTTGGAATGGCCTTCAGCCCTTCAATCAAATCAGCACGCTTTCTTGGTCTGCTCCAGCGGTGTTCCGCCATCCTTCTAATATTGCAGATGGACAGACTGCAGATTGGCAAGGACGGCTTTTGACAGCAGAAACAACAGGCAGAAGAGTTTCTATCACTGACAGCGATGGGACTGTGAGGATATTAGTGGGAATGTACCAGGGCAAGCCTTTGAATTCGCCAAATGATGTCGTGGTAAAATCAGATGGAAGCGTTTGGTTTACCGATCCCAGTTATGGTTGTCTTCAGTTTCCCCAAGAGTGTTATTTGCCAAATAACGTCTATCGTTTCGATCCTAAAACAAAGGAAATGACGGTTGTGATCGGCGATTTGAAAATGCCCAATGGCATCGCTTTTTCTCCCGATGAAAAGATCCTTTACGTCATCGACAGCGCAGCAATCCAAGCACCGCATACTTATTATGAGAACAATCCTCATGCCATCTATGTCTATGATATCAACGCTGATGGAAAAACAGTTAGCAACCCGCGCAAATTTGCTGTAATTTCTCCAGGATTTCCAGACGGGATGCGTTTAGATGCGATGGGAAATATTTATGTGGGAGCCCTTGATGGTGTTCAGGTCTTGAGCCCACAAGGGGCGCTCATTGGAAAGATCCTGCTTCCGAAAGAAACAGCGAATCTGACCTTTGGAGGCAAAGACAACAACATTTTGTTTATCTGTTCTTCGGATTCGGTCTGGGCGATCAAGCTCAACACGCAAGGGTGTAAACCTGTCCCATTTCTCCGTTCGCCCATTCGGAAATAAATATTTTAAGTTCTTCCAAAGAAAATTGACGATATCGAACAAAAGTAGACAGAGTTTGGTGCGAAGGTTATAATTGCCATTTTTAATTGGGGATCCACATGAGGAGCATCGATCAAACTGTTGAGCAACTTTATGTATCGATCAGTTTTAACGAAGGGGAAAAACCCAATTTTAAGCTCTTGAAAGATCGTCTTTGCCCGAATGACTTATCGATGGAGGCCACTCAGTAAGGATTTAATCTTAGACTCAAGGAGGGACTATGATGTCTGCTACTCTTGAAGATGAAATAAAAGCGATCCGAGGCAATTTGGGCAATCTCTACCGCAATAATCCTATTGTCCTGGGAGATTTCGATCGACTCTTTCATCAATGGTGGCAAGAATTTCAAAGAACTCATGAAACTTTTTCTTTGCAAAATTTGATAGCAGCAGTCGATTTTGCGGCGATCAAACATGTCTCCCAAGTTCGCAATCATGCTGATTGGGTTCCTTATATCATTCATCCCTTGCGCGTAGCTTTGCTGCTTTGGGAAGAGGGCGGTATCAAGACATCGGAGCTGATCATCGCTGCGCTATTGCACGATACCTTGGAAGACGCGAAGGCCCTGCCTGAAGAAATAGAGACTTTTTTTGGCCGTGCGGCCTTGGAACTCATTCAACAACTCACAGAATGTTTGGATATAAGCCTCATTTGCCAAACTGAAAAGATGTCTCGAGAAGCAAAAATGATCAAATTAGCCGATTGCACACATAATCTGCGGGATTTGCTCGACCATCCTCCGAAAATTTGGAAAAGCGACAAAGTGCAAAATTTCATCGAAAAAAGCCAAGAACTTTTACGAAGATTGCAAGGGGTGAACTTAAAGTTGGAAAGGGCGTACATAGCCGCCCTCGATAAACTTATTCGTACCAATCAAAGTTAATCTTCATACAATCCGCATTGAAGTTCAGGATATGACAGCGTCTTTATGATGAATTCACGTTCGTGAGCAGTTAGGTTCAAGTTTGCGGCAAGAGCATTTTCTTTTGCTTGCTGGGCGTCACGCGCGCCGACAAGGGCAGCGGTGATTCCGGGACGATGAATCGTGCAGTCGATGATCACTTGTGAAATGACAACGTTGTATTTGTCCGCGATAGGCTTAATTTCATTAAGTGCTTCGTCTAGGCGGCTGAGGTACTCGGGTTTAAAAGTTTTTTTATCCGAGCGATGGTTCCCTGGAGGGAAGGTTTGTCCTGGTTTATATTTTCCAGTGAGCAATCCTCTTTCTAAAGATGAGTAAACAATGACAGCAATTTGATTGGCTTGGGCAAAAGGGATGATGTCCTTTTCGATCTCTCGGCGAACAAGACTGTACGGAGGTTGAATATTGTCGACCGGGTGAATGGTATGGGCAGTTTTGAGCAAATCTAAATCGAAGTTGCTGACGCCGATGGCGCGGACTTTGCCCTGCTTCTTCAGCTCGGCCATTGCATTCCAAGATTCTTCGATCGGCGTTACAGGATCGGGCCAATGGATCTGATAAATATCGATCATATCGATATTCATCCGCTTTAAGCTTTGTTCGCATTCATGAAAAATGCTTTTACGGGAAAGATCACGACGAATGTCGACAGGATTTTTTCTGAAATCACGATTTGGGGAACGCACAGTTTTATCATTTTCATCCCAACGCAGGCCGCACTTTGTGGCGATGATGACTTTATCACGTTTGCCTTTGATCGCTTTTCCCACAATTTCTTCACTTAATCCCATTCCGTAAGCGGGGGCCGTATCGATCGTCGTGATTCCGTTTTCGATGCTGGACTGAATGGCCTCGATCGATTTCTTTTCTTCCGTCCCGCCCCACATCCAGCCGCCGATGGCCCAGGTTCCAAGAATGATGGGAGTGACTTTGACATTCGATTTTCCAAGTTGGCGCAATTGCATAATGATAAAGAAGGGTTAGTTTCCCTCATCATCGATTTGCAATAATTTTTTTACAATTAATTTTATGTGCCGTTGCCTTCTTTATACCTCAGGCCGTAGTGCGCCGCGTTGGCAGTCAAGTGATCGAGGAATTGACCGATTGTCATCTGTGGAAACTGCAGTTCGATTTGGCCCAGAAGCTGCCTTGCTTCTTGATATGCACTTTGCTGTGTCAACGGATGCATCCGCAACTCATCAATCCCGGCATATCGCGCAACGGCGAGTTGCAGCAGATGCGTAGTTTTTGGGTCGTTGCCGAAAGCTCCAGCCCCCCAGTTACCCGTATGCAAGACAACTTTTTTGTCCGCACAAATTTCTTTAATACCGCGTACGGCATTGTAGAAGGTGAAAAACAGCTTCTCGAG
>JASHXO010000031.1 GCA_030043495.1 Candidatus Rhabdochlamydia sp. | reverse complement strand
TTTATTCGCAGACCGGTGATGACAGTTCTGGTGATGCTGTCGGTCGCTTTTTTTGGCGTCCTTTCCTACCTCAAACTGCCTGTCAGTGATTTGCCAGATGTGGACTATCCGACGATCACTGTCAGTGTCGATTGGCCTGGCGCGGACCCAGAAACTGTCGCAAATAACGTCGTCGTTCCCCTTGAACAACAATTCACGACAATTCAAGGACTGCAAACAATTTCATCGACGAGTTATACAGGCAGTGCGACGATCGTCCTGCAATTTCATCTTGAACGAAATATCGATTTGGCAGCTCCTGATGTCCAAGCTGCAATCAATGCTGCAGCCCCTCAACTTCCACAAAACCTGCCTTACGCTCCGACATATACGAAAACCAATCCCACTGCTTCTCCCGTTCTATTTATGTGCGTCACCTCGCCGACAATGACCAAAGGGGAACTTTACAATTATGGATTTTCTGTACTGGCCCAGCGGATCAGTATCGTCGAAGGAGTTTCGCAAGTTCAAACCTATGGTTCTCCTTATGCTGTACGCTTGCGCGTCGATCCCCAGAAAATGGCCGCAAAGGGCTTAGGAATTGATGATGTGGGAGAGACCATCAAAAATGCCAATGTCTATTTGCCAGTAGGAACGCTGTTTGGAGAAAAACGAGAATATACCATCGACGTCAATGGACAGCTGATTCCCGCAGCTCTTTACGATCCTGTAATCATTAAAAGCGATAATGGATATATCACCCGTTTCCGCGATGTTGGACATGCTATTGACAGCGTACAAAACGATAAAATTTTTATTAACTATTATGACCCAGAATTTGAAGCTCCTGCTGTTGTCTTGGCCGTACGCAAACAAGCTGGTGCAAACACATTACAAGTCATCAAGAATATTAATGAGTTGCTACCTTCACTGCAGGCCGAGATTCCAGGTTCTGTGCGTTTGATCCGCATCTTCGATCAAGCTGAATTCATTTGGGAGTCCGTACGCGATGTCCAATTCACACTTTTTACCGCCATCTGCCTCGTCGTCGTTGTGATTTTCTTCTACCTCGGCAAAATTCGCGATACAATCATTCCGGTCATCACGATTCCTCTTTCTGTTCTAGGAACATTTATTGTAATGCTCCAAATGAAATTTACAGTCGATATCTTATCCCTGCTCGCCATTACTCTTGCCATTGGATATCTCGTCGATGATGCCATCGTCGTTTTGGAAAACATTGTCCGCCATGTCGAACATGGGGAAGATCCTCACACTGCTGCTCTAAATGGCTCCAAAGAGATTAGTTTTACCATCTTATCGATGACGCTTTGTTTGTGCACGATCTTTATCCCTCTGTTATTTATGGGAGGAATTATTGGAAGGATCTTGCATGAATTTGCTGTGACCATCGTCGTCACCGTTTTCATTTCAGGAATGATCTCTCTTTCTCTAACACCCTTAATGTGCAGCCGTTTCATTCCTCCCTATAAAGAGGGAAGAAAGAAAAAGGTCGTGGAAAAGATTTCACATGGACTCAACGAAAAAATCCTAAAATTTTATTCTCCGACATTAGATTGGGCGCTCTCCCATCGTTTTATGATCTTGATTTTTGGCCTTGGAAGCTTAGCGGTTTCCATCTTTTTAGTGATCAAGCTTCCAAAAGACTTTCTACCCCCAGATGATCTGGGAGTGGTCGAAGCCTATGTCCAAACCGTAGACGGCACATCCCCTTTTCTGATTAACGATTATATCGATAAACTCTCAACAATTCTATGCAAAGATCCCAATGTTGAACGTGTCTGCAGTGTGAGTGCGTCCCCTCAAGATAACGAAGGAGTCATATACCTCAACCTCAAACCGCTCCATCAACGAATGGCACTGGAGCCACTCTTACGCCACTTTTATCCCATTGCTAATCAGATCCCTGGTTGCCAGGTTTTTTTAAAGCCAATGCCTTTGATCAACTTACAAGTCGGAACGACAGAGAGCAAGGGCGACTATCAATATACACTGCAGTCTTTAAGTGCCGATGACCTATATAGCTCCGGGCCTATCATGGTCCAAAAAATGAAACAGCTACAGAGCATTACTTCCGTCGTTTCTGACATGGACATCCAAGAACCACAAGCCCGTATTGAAATTTTGCGCGATCGCGCTTCGCAATACAACATCACCGCCTTTCAGATCGAAAATGCACTCAATCTGGCTTATGCGACGAGCAATCTTTCTCCGATCAGCACTTCGAGCTATCAATACTATGCGATCATGGAAACTTTTCCTCATTTTTATCGCTATCCCCAAAATTTACAGCAATTATGGTTCCGCAATGCGAACAATGAGATGGTACCTTTTAGTTCGATATGCAAAGTGAGAGAAGAATTGGGACCTCTTACCGTGAACCATATTGATGGGCTCCCTTCAGCCACAATTTCTTTTAACCTCGCTCAGAATATCCCCTTAGAGACAGCGATCAAAGATGTGGAACAGCTCGCAAAAGCAACGCTGCCAATCAACGTTACCGGGATGATCCAAGGTTCCGCCAGTGTCTTTAAAACCTCCTTTGCCAATTTGAAATATTTGATGTTAATCGCTTTCTTTATCGTCTATGTCATTTTAGGCATCCTCTATGAAAACTTCTTCCCGCCAGTGACAGTGATGTCAACGCTTCCGCCGGCAGCTCTCGGCGGTCTTCTCAGTTTGCTGATTTTCGGGCAGACTCTTTCTCTATATGCAGTCGTCGGCATGATCATGCTGCTGGGTATCGTTATGAAAAACGGTATCATCATGATCGACTTTGCCAATGAATCGCGCATGCGTCAAAAAATGTCCATCCATGATGCTATCCATCACGCTTGCATGGTCAGGTGCCGTCCCATTTTAATGACCACTTTTGCAGCATTAATGGGAGCAGTTCCTATCGCCCTTGCAATCGGCGGTGCAACGGCCAAAAGTCGTCAATCCTTAGGGATTGTCATCGTGGGCGGCCTCATCTTCTCGCAAATCATGACACTGTATTTGACACCTGTGATCTATACTTACATCGAAGAGCTGCATGAAAAGCTGACAAAGAAGAAGGAATTTAAAGAAGAGACTTAAAAAAATTCATGCATTCAGTATAAAGAGGAAAAACCTATGTACAACGCGAAAGCTTACTCCGCCTCCAGTGCCACGTCGCCGCTAGGTTCAACTAAAATCAAGCGTCGTGATCTTACCGAGCACGATGTTCAGATCGAAATCCTTTTCTGCGGCATCTGCCACTCCGACATTCATCAAGTGCGTAACGAGTGGAGCAACGTCATGCCTACCGTCTATCCGATTGTTCCAGGTCATGAGATTGTCGGGCGTGTTATCAATGTGGGTTCTGCAGTGACTAAATATAAACCCGGCGACATTGCTGCAGTCGGTTGCATGGTCGACTCCGACGGTACCTGTCCTGAGTGCAAAACGGGCCTTGAGCAATTCTGTCCTAACATGAAGCTCACTTACAATTCTCCCGATAAGCATCTTGGGGGTGTGACCTATGGCGGCTATTCCGACAGTATCGTCGTTGACGAACGCTTCGTCTTACGCGTTCCTTCCAATCTCGAACTTGCTGGAGTTGCTCCGCTCCTTTGCGCCGGCATCACGACATATTCTCCTATGCGCCGTTATGGTGTCGCCAAAGGCAAAAAAGTGGGTGTTGTCGGGCTCGGCGGCCTTGGTCATATGGGCGTGAAGTTTGCTCATGCACTTGGGGCACATGTGACTGTCTTTACAACTTCTCCTCACAAAAAGGAAGACGCTCTTCGCCTAGGTGCCGATGAAGTCGTCATTTCCAGCAACAATGACACGATGCAAAAGTATATTGGCAGCTTCGACTTTATCCTCAATACTGCCTCTGCCATTCATGATATCAACATCTATATTAACCTGCTCCGCCGTGACGGCAACCTCATTCTTGTCGGTGCATCCCCGAAACCTCTCACCGTTTCGCCATTCAGCTTAATTATGGGACGCCACAACCTTTCCGGCTCTATGATTGGAGGCATTGCCGAAACTCAAGAGATGCTCGACTTCTGCGGCAAACATCGCATCATAGCGGACGTCGAAGTTATTCCGATCCAAAAAGTCAACGAGGCCTACGAAAGAATGATCAAGTCTGATGTGAAATACAGATTCTCCATTGATATGGCTACCCTTAAATCTGAGTAAAAGAAAAGCGAGGATTATGACATTAGACGTTTTGCAAACAGCTTCTATGGCCGAGGATGAAAGGCTTCAAATGCTTCCACGAGATGACGCTGACTAATATGAGTATAACGATCCGTCGTGGAAATATTGGAATGGCCAAGCATCTCTTGAATGACTCGTAAATCCGCTCCATTTTCCAAAAGATGCGTCGCAAACGAATGGCGCAAAGTGTGCGGAGAGATCTCTTTTTTAATCCCAGCGAGTTTGGCATAAAATTTAATCCGTTTCCAGACTAACGTGCGGTCGATCCGCTTTCCTTTTCCACTCACAAAAAGCGACACCATTTTTTCGTGATTTGAATGTTGTCGATAATAAACGAGATAATGGTCAATGGCATCGATTGCTGATTTTGCGATGGGTACAACACGTTCTTTTCCCCCCTTGCCATTCACACGGACAACTTGATCATCTACATCTTGAAGGTCGAGACCGCAGACCTCTGAGACACGCAGGCCAGAAGCATAAATCACCTGGAGAATTGCCTTGTCGCGAGCTCCAATGAAAGTGTTAATATCAGGTGAACGCAGCAGCTCTTCGACCTCGGCAACTGTCAACACTTCTGGAATCAGTTGCCACATTCGTGGTGAGTCCAAGTGCAATGTGATATCTTTTTCGATGACCTTTTCCCTTTTTAGAAATCGAAAAAGCATCTTTATCGCTACGATTGCGCGACAAATCGAACTTGTCGCGTAGCTCTTGCTCTTCAAGGCAGATAAAAAAATAATCACATCTTCTTCTTGAACATGATCAAATAAAGAAATGCCGCGCTCCTTGAGAATCAAGACAAACATTTCAATGTCGCGCCGATAAGAAATGAGGGTATTTTGAGCAAGGCCCTTCTCAGAGCCAAGATATGAGAGAAAATCGTCAATAAAATCTAACATATGGCCAGAGTAGAATTTTATTCACTTCTTGGCAACTGAGCATTTTCTGAAAAGTGCAAGGGGATTCTGAACAACTTGAGGTGAAACAGCAGTCATAATGATTCCTCAAAAAAAAATTAGTCAAGTTTTCATCAGTTAGAGTGTGTTTGTGAAAATTGCAAGGTTGCTTTACAAATCTTTTCGC
>JASHXO010000030.1 GCA_030043495.1 Candidatus Rhabdochlamydia sp. | reverse complement strand
TACCTCACCTTTCCGTGGCCGGCGTCGAAGCAGATGATACGATGGGAAGCGTTGCTCGATGGATGGAAAAAAAAGGCGTTCAAGTCTTCATTTGCACCAGCGATAAAGATCTTTGCCAGCTTGTCTCAGACCATATTTTTATCATCAATCCCCATAAAGACAATCTCCTGATCAATCGGGAAAAAGTGAAAGAGCTGTTCGGCGTGACTCCTGAACAGATTGTCGATCTTTTGGCGATGGTGGGTGATGCTTCTGACAACATTCCAGGGCTTGAAGGATTTGGTCCGAAAACCGCTTCTGCTCTTCTTAGCGAGTTTGGTACTTTAGAACACATTCTCGCTCATCCCGAAAAATTGAGCGGCAAAAAGAAAGAGATTGTCATCAATGACAAAGAGATTGCCTTGATGAGTAAAAAATTGGCGACAATCCACACCGATATTCCTTTCCCTCATGACGAAAAATTCTTTCACCTGAAAACGCCCGATTTGAAAAAGGTCAAAGGATTTTACCATGAAATGCGTTTCATGTCTCTTTTACGCGAACTTGGCGTCGAAGAAGAAGCTCCTCCAAAAGGACGTCCTCTAAAAGAGCCTATTGCCCTCAATTATCATCTTGTCGACGATGAGGAAGCTCTTGAAGAATTAGTAGACTATCTCGAAAAAGAAAAAGAGGTTTGCATCGATACCGAGACAACGGATATTCGTCCAATGCAAGCTCAGCTCGTCGGAATCGGCCTCGGTATTCGCTCTGGCGAAGCCTGGTACATACCGCTTAATGGCAAACTCGGTAAGGAAAGGGTACTCAGGACATTAAAGCCTTTGCTTGAAAATGACTGCATTGGCTTTATCGGGCATAATATCAAGTACGACCTTCACGTTCTACGCAACGAAAATATCACCGTGCCGAACATTATCTTCGATACAATCCTTGCCTCTTATTTAATCAGTCCGCAAACCCAGAGGCACAATCTTGATGGCCTTTCCTTGGAAAAATTAGGCGAGGTTAAAATTCCCATCGAAGACCTCATTGGTAAAGGAAAAAAACAGATCTCAATGAGCGAGGTTCCTTTAGATAAAATCACACATTATTGTTGTGAGGACGTCGATTTTACTCTAAGGCTAAAACAGCTCTTTGAAAAAGATTTAGAGCTCATGGAATTGACCCCTCTTTTTCGGCAGATCGAGCTTCCCCTTATTCCCATATTGATGCAAATGGAGAGAAATGGGATCTTCATTGATGTGAAAAAACTCGAAAAAATGTCCGAAGAACTCAAAAGCCAGATAAAAGAACTGGAACATCAGATCTATCACCTTGCCGGAGAGCAATTCAATATCAATTCTCCAAGGCAGCTTAGCACCATTCTTTTTGAAAAAATGGGAATAAAAGCTCCAAAAAAGACAGCAACTGGTTATTCCACGGCCTTTGATGTCCTCGATTCTCTTAAAGAAGAAACGCCGATCGTAAAAAAAATTATCGAATACAGAACTTTAGAAAAACTGCGCTCTACTTACGTCGATTCACTTCCTGAGCAAATCAACCCTGCTACTCATCGGGTTCATTGCACATTCAATCAATCCGTCGCTGCCACTGGACGGCTTTCTTGCCAAGATCCCAATCTTCAGAATATTCCCGTTCGCTCTGAAGAAGGGATGAAAATTCGCGAAGCCTTCATACCTCAAAAGCTTCACTATAGTTTTGTCGCTGCCGATTACTCTCAGATCGAACTGCGATTGCTTGCACATCTTTCTGAAGATCCCGCCCTGCTCAAAGCTTTTCAGGAAGGGGAAGATATCCATACTTACACGGCTGCACTCGTGTTCAACATTCCCTTGCAAGAAGTAACCCCTCAAATGCGCTATCAAGCCAAAGCCGTCAACTTTGGCATCATTTACGGCCAACAAGCCTTTGGACTCTCTCAGCAATTAGGAATCGATTACAGCGAAGCAGAAGAATTTATTCATACTTATTTTAAAAGATATGCAAAAGTAAAAGAATTTCTTGATTTTTGCAAAGAAAGCGTCCGTAAAACAGGACGAGCAGTCACTTTGACGGGCAGACAGCGGCCAATCTCTGAAATCCACAGTAAAAACCCTGCAATCCGCGCTGCTGCTGAAAGGTTGGCTATCAATACTCCATTACAGGGGACAGCTGCCGATTTGATTAAAATGGCTATGATTCAAGTAAATGCGCATCTAAAAAAACATCCCGATGAAGGAAAAATGATCCTGCAAATCCACGATGAGCTTTTATTTGAAACGCCCGATGAACAAGCAAAGAAGCTAGCGCATAAAGTTAAAAATATAATGGAGGGGATATTTACTTTGAATGTCCCTCTAATTGTTAATATTTCTATTGGAAAAAATTGGGGAGAATGTTAAAAATAAAGAAAATTGCTGTAACGGGTGGATTAGCAGCCGGTAAAACTACTGTCTGCCAAATCTTTAAAGAGCTCGGCGCCTACGTCGTAAATGCCGATGAGATAGTCCACCAGCTGTTATCTCCAGGAACTGCCGCTGGTCAGCAGGTCGTAAGATTACTAGGTTCAGATATTGTCAGCGATCAAGAATTCGATCGAAAAAAGATCGCCGCTAAAGTGTTTTCTCAACCAGACCTCCTCCGCGCCCTGGAAGAAATTATTCATCCGGCTGTATTCGATGAAATTGAGCGAAAATATCAGCAGATCAATCGTGAAAAAAAATACTCTTTATTCCTTGCGGAAGTTCCCCTTCTTTATGAATCAGAAAGAGAAGGACGTTTTGATGCTGTCATCAGTGTACTTGCCGACCCCGAGCTTTGCCGAAAAAGATTTGTACAGCAAACCCATCAACCCGTTCAAGAATTCGAAAAGCGAATGACACGACAGATTGAACCGACAGTGAAAGCCGATAAAGCGCATTATTCGATTGAAAACAATGGCAATTTTGATCAACTCAAAACAAAAATCAAAACACTCTATTTCCAATTAACAAAAAAGTAAAAAATATCCTCCATTCGTCAATGCTGCGTTTGGAGATAAAATATTTTCAAAACAAAACGCGAGCTTTGGATAAGGAGTTCAAAACTCATCGTTAACTAAGGAGTCTGATTTTCAATGAATCAAGAAGACACCGTTCAAGATGTTCAAGAACCTGACAATGATAGAACGCCTAAAGGACCAACCGACAGGCCCCCACCCCCTGAAAATGTGACAAAAATTGCTGATCTTCAACGAATGAATGTCGATCAGCTCAATCACTTTGCACGTAATCTCGGCTTGAAGAACCTCGGCGCTTTGGCCAAATCGCAAATTGTCTTCGAAATAGTCAAATACCTCTCCGAAAGACCCGACGAAGTTCTCGTTGGCGAAGGGGTGCTCGAAGTTCTACCTGATGGTTTCGGATTTTTACGCTCTCCCAACTACAATTATCTCCCATCCGCAGAAGATATTTATGTCTCTCCAGCTCAAATCCGACGTTTCGATCTGAAAAAAGGCGATACCGTGTACGGAACTATCCGTTCACCAAAAGAAAAGGAAAAGTACTTTGCCCTTTTAAAAGTTGAAAAGATCAATAACAAGCATCCCGATAAAGCACGCGACCGCGTTCTCTTCGAAAACCTTACCCCGCTTTATCCCAGCTCGCGCCTTGTGATGGAAACGACAAAAGATCGAATGACCACTCGTGTGCTGGACTTGACGGCACCGATCGGAAAAGGCCAACGATCGCTCATCGTAGCTCCTCCCCGCTCAGGAAAAACAATCATCTTGCAAAATATCGCCAATGCCATCACGACTAACCATCCTGAGGTTGTACTGATCGTCTTGCTGATCGATGAAAGGCCCGAAGAAGTTACGGACATGATCCGCAGCGTCAAAGGAGAAGTCGTTTCATCGACGTTCGACGAACCTCCAGAAAGACACTGTCAAGTCGCCGAGATGGCGATCGAAAAAGCGCGCCGCCTCGTCGAATATGGTCACGATGTCGTCATCCTTCTCGACAATTTAACCCGACTAGCGCGTGCATACAATACGGTTCAGCCGCACTCAGGCAAAATCTTGTCTGGAGGTGTCGATGCCGGCGCACTGCACAAACCAAAACGCTTCTTTGGCGCAGCCCGTAACGTTGAAGAAGGCGGTTCGCTCACCATTATCGCTACAGCGCTGATCGAAACGGGATCGCGCATGGACGAGGTCATCTTTGAAGAGTTCAAGGGAACAGGCAATATGGAACTTGTTCTCGACCGACGTCTTGCCGACCGCCGAGTCTTCCCAGCAATCGATATTATCAAGAGCGGTACGCGCAAAGAAGAACTTCTTTATCATCCTGATGAGCTGGAGAAAATCTATCTCATGCGACAAGCGCTGGCCGATCTTTCTTCGCTGGATGCGATGAACCTTTTGGTCGGACGCCTTAAAAAGACAAACAGCAATGTCGAATTCCTTCTCACGATGAAGGAATAAGATCCTTTTCATCTAAGCGGCGCAGAATATGTTTTTTTCGCCGCTTTAGAAACCTCTTTCGAAATGAGGTTTTAGTACAGCTTCTTAGAAAGTTATCATTCAGAGATGTGGCTCGAATTGATAAAAGCTAGCCGAGATGTTCGATGATCGTCTTAGCAAAAACCGGCAAGTCTCCGGGATGACGAGAGCTGATTAAATTTCCATCGACAACGACATCCTTGTCTTGCCAAATTGCACCGGCATTTTCCAAATCATCTTTGATCGCAATAAAGCTTGTGACTTTCTTTCCTTTGACAATCTTTGCAGAAATCGTAACCCATCCCGCATGGCAAATAAAGGCGATGATTTTTCCTTTATCGAATGATTTCTTCACAATTTGGAGAGCCTCCGCAGACCTTCTCATCCGATCGGGAGCATACCCTCCAGGGATGACAACCCCAACATTTGAAACCGAAAGCGCTTCTTTAAAACTCATTTCTGTTTTGCAGGGATAGCCGTGTTTGCCATTGTAAGTGTGTCCTGCAAGGGGGCCTGCGGCGATTACTTGATAGCCTGCTTCTTCCAATCGGATTTTTGGATACCATAGCTCTAAATCTTCATACAGTTCTTCTACAAGAACAATCACTTTTTTCATTGTCTTCGCCTCTCTGACAAACGACTTCAGTTTAAAAAAAAATTCTGCACTTGTCAATGATTCAATAAGACTTTGATAAAACTAAATCTGA
>JASHXO010000029.1 GCA_030043495.1 Candidatus Rhabdochlamydia sp. | reverse complement strand
GAGCAGTACATATACGTTCTCCAAGAGAAATCAAGATTTTGGCGTCTATGCCTGTTTTAATACTAGAAATTGCTGAATCATGAGGTTGTTTTTCGTTGGCAGCAGTTTTCTCAGTAGTACTTGCAGAAAGTGATTCTAGGGCTTTTTGCAAGCCTTGTTTAAATTCGTTTTCTAGCTCCTGCGCTTTCTGTTCATCGAGGATGTTGCTTTTAATTAATTGATCTCTGAAGAGTTCGCGGATTGTGCGTTTAGATTTAATCAAACTATATTCCAGAGGCTGGGTAAAAGTTGGCTCATCGCTTTCATTGTGGCCGTATTTTCGATAGCAGTAGAGATCAATAAAGACATCGCACTGGAACTTCTGCCTAAGTTCAACAGAGAGTTTGGCGACGCGGACGCATCCTTCCGGGTCCTCGGCATTGACATGGAAAACAGGAGCTCCAAAAGCTTTTGCGATATCCGAGCAATAGGGCGTGGAACGCGTTTCTTTCGGAAGCGCAGTAAAGCCGATCTGATTGTTGACAATGAGATGGATCGTACCTCCAGTGGCATAGCCCTTAAGGCGCGAAAGTTGCAACGTTTCGTAAACAACGCCTTGTCCTGCTATCGCAGCATCGCCATGGATCAAAATTGGGACGATCTCTTGGCGCTGGAGCTTGTCCCCTTTAAGCTCTTGTTTTGCCCTCGCGATTCCCTCAACAATAGGATCGACTGCTTCCAAATGACTGGGATTTGCCACCAATGTCACTGTGATTGCTTTTCCCGACGGTGTTGGGAGAGCGCCGACAAAGCCTTTGTGATATTTGACATCGCCCGTTCCTTCGAGGAGATCGGGAGTATAGTGATCTTCGAACTCGCGAAAGACGTGCCCATAAGATTTATTGAGAATATTTGTCAGTACATTGAGCCGGCCGCGGTGGGCCATTCCTAAGACGACTTCGAGCAAATTGATCTCGGCTCCATGTTCAATCATCGCCGAAAGCATCGGAATCATCGTTTCTCCTCCTTCTAAAGAAAAACGCTTTTGTCCGACATACTTTGTGTGCAAGAACGATTCGAACAGTTCAGCCTTGTTCAAACTGTGAAGAATTTGAATTTTTTGCTCTTTATCGAGATGCAATGGAAAAAGCGGTTCGATCTGTTCTTGCATCCATTTTTCAAGCTCAGTATTTCCCAAGCCCATGTATTCCACGCCGATCGTTCTACAATAAGTTTTCTTAAGAGCTTCGATGAGATTTTTAAGGGGAGCGTTTGGTTCTTTTAAAAAGCCTACCGTAGGAAAAGAGGCATCGAGATCTTCTTTTTTAAATCCGAGCTTTTCAATATTCAATTCTGATGGTTCTTGGATCTGGGCCGTTGCGATCGGATTAAATTTTGCCATCAAATGGCCATATTTGCGATAGGCATCGATCAGTAAATACACCCGCAACTCAGGGCTTTCTTGGCGTTGTGTTGCGGGCAGGGCGCTTTGCGCAAAAGCCATTCCTTCAAAAAAATGACGCCAGGAAAGGTCTACGCCGTTTGGATCTTTGAGATAAGCATCATAAAGCTGCTCAAGCACAGGGAGATTTGCCAGATTAGCATATGAGAAGTCCTTTGAACTCATGGATTCTCCCAGTTATTTCTTTATTCTCATAAATATCAAAAGAATAATTTAATTCCACGTTTTATAATGATTTTTAAAGCGGCAAAAAAAGGCGCGAAAAGCAGGTTATTCAAATTCAGAGAACGTCTCTTATGCCCTGAAAAACAGTGAACAACCCATGCAAAAAAATTCTTATTTTTGGTAAACTTAGAGTAATCCTGCTGTGAATTCATCGATGAGCGCGGCGGGACCTTAAGGACTTTCTTGAACTTAATCCCCATTTTCCTAATACTTTCTCGCTCATTAAGTTTGTAAAGTCAAAAAAATGAAGCCCTTCCTGATTAATGTGAAAAATTTTTTTTACATTTTGATTTACATAAAAACTGGGCCTCAAGTAAAACCACGATCATATTGAACTTTTTCTAGTAAGGTGTCGGACGATGAACATTAAATCTGAGCGTTTGAAAAAGCTGGAATCAGAACTCCAAGACTTAGAACAATGGCTCAAACTTGGCTTGGTTCCCAAAAAAGATTTAGAAAAACACAAAGAGGAAATGCGTGCCTTACAGGATAAGATCGGCGAAGAAAAGGAACGCCTGCGTTTCTTAAAAGAAAGCGGCGAAATGGAGGAGTTCAGCACTCCCAAACGTCCTGGTGGCAGAACGCCGGTTCATGAACCGCAAAGCCTTCCCGATATCGATATTGCTGAGGAAGGGTTCACTGATGCGGGGCTTGACATGGAAACAGAGCCTTTTGACGTCGAAACAACCGCGACTGGAGAAGAAGGCGAAGAAGTTGACGAAGAAGCGGTCCAAGCAGAAGAAGAAGAGGATGAAGATCCTTTCAGCGACCGTAACCGCTGGAGGCGCGGCGTTCTCGAAGATCCCGATGCCAACGATTGGTAATTTGATCCAGACTGTGTCTTGGGACATCAGTCTTTATTTTCACATCCCATTTTGTTCCAAAAAATGCCCTTATTGCCATTTTTTTGTCCTTCCGAATGAGGAAAGGCTTAAAATTCCTTTTACTGAGGCCTTGCTCAAAGAGTGGGAACTGCGCTTGCCGCAAATTCAAGGAAAACGGATCGTCTCCATTTATTTTGGAGGCGGAACGCCAACTCAACTCCCGCCAGAGCAATTCCGTGCAATTCTAGAAAAAATTTACCAGTCAAAAATCGAAATCGCTTCGGACTGCGAGGTGACATTAGAAGCCAATCCCGAAGATATTACAATGCCGTTGATGCAGCAGCTTCGAGAGCTCGGTATCAACCGGGTCAGCATTGGGGTCCAGTCGCTTCATGATCAAGATTTGCTTGTCTTAGGCCGGACCCATAAT
>JASHXO010000028.1 GCA_030043495.1 Candidatus Rhabdochlamydia sp. | reverse complement strand
CTTTCTTTAGTTGTTTGAGCTCGGATGATTTCATCCATTAATTCTTCTAATGACTTAAGATGGTCTGCTATTGTAGGTCCAGCTGTATTGGACACATAGGAGCTCTTGGAAAGCGCGTATTTTTTGACTTCAATGTAATGGGCAAGGATTCCGTCAAAGTCTTGTATAGGGTCATTGGTGAATTTAGACTCAATAGTTTTGAATTGATCTTTGAACAAAGTAGCATAGTATTCTTCATCCTGTTTTTGGATGATCTGTTGGTTTTCAGAAAGAACAGGCTGCGAAGATTGGTTTAAAGAATTTTGGACAATAGGAGTTTGAGCTGTTCGAAGAGCTGATGGCTGAGACAGCATAGTCTGCAAAACTTGGTTTGCCACTTCAAGAGCATCTCTATTTCCTTTATTGATGCTGTATGAATTCGAGGTTGTCAAATCTCTGATGCGCCCTTGGAGCGATTTGATCTCTGAAACATTTGGAGAGGTTAGAGACTGACTAAGCTTTTCCACTTCCGATGCAATTTCTATATACGCCATCGCAATTTCGTTGTTTTTATCGAAAGAATCTAGAATTTCTGCTGAAACGCTGAGTTTTTCAGAAATTGCAAGGAGTTCTTCTTCGTTAATTCCAGGAATTGCTCCGGGTTGTCCCATAAATGTCGCTTGGACTTTTTGCTGCAATTGAGTGAGCTGTAAACTGTCTCCTGAGAATTCAGTTGCAGCGATAATTTGCTCTGAAGGGCTCAATTTGTCGATATTTTCTTTTGCTTGCGCAAATCGTTGTTGAAGCTGAGTTGCCTGATTTAGAATTTGTTGTTTTATAGAAGTAGCCATATGGGTTTAAATTCTCCAAGTTTGTTTAAGTTCATTTCTAACTTGTTCAATAATATCTAGTGCTCTGTAAACTTAATTTTTGCGGTTTCGGCTACGTCAAAGCCCCGGGGTTAATGAATTAATACAGCGCGCTTTACGATCGTTTAACCCCGGGGCTTTGACGTAGCCGAAACTGCAAAAATTAAGTTTACAGAGCACTAGTTTATATTTAGGCTCGATGAGGACTTTGGCCTCATCACGGAATGCATTCCTTCCAAATTTAAGAATTAATAATTTAGTTGCTAACTATTTTAATCATCAGGCTAATAAAAAAGAACAATTAAAATAATTTATGCTATTAACTTTGTTATTAAATTAAAATTTACAATTATGTAATAAAAACTTATTTAAATTGTGTGTTTTTTACTTTCGAATGAACATTCTTCTGAAGCATAAGAAGGGAAGGTGCCAAAGTGCGATTGGGAAATGTATGGGAGCAAACGTTCCAAGTCATTGGACATAAATTGGACAGTTTTTCCAAAAGCGCTTTTTCTTCTCTTTTTCCTTCTTTATGTCCTGGATAGCAGGTGATGCAAACGGCCCCACCAGGGACAATGAGAGTCATTGCTTTTTTAACACTTTCTACAGTGCTCAGCGTCATAGTTGTAACCCATTTATTTCCCTTAGGAAGATATCCCAAATTATAGACAATGAGCCGAATCGGATTTTTTTCGGCAATGGGAGGGAAATGGGTGTGGGACTGACAATGGAGATGGACACGTGTTAGATCTTCTGCAGATAGATGCGATTGAAGAAGATCTTTTGTCTTATCAATTGCCTCTTGCTGAAGATCGATACAGATGATACCGCCTTGTTTTTCGCGAAGGATCTCTGCGAGTTTGAGGGTGTCATTGCCATTACCGCAGGTGGCATCGATCGCCCAGCCACCGCTTTGCAAAAGTTTTTCCCAATATTGATGGGCAAGGTCGAGGTGGGAATGAAATATAGAAAAATTTCGGTGCATATTTTTCTTTATCTGATAGCCCGTCTAGCTTATCATCTCTGGGGGAAATTCGGAAAGAGAGATATGCATACAGAAGTGCTCATCATCGGATGTGGGGTTGCTGGTTGTATCGCTGCCCTCGAGCTTGCTGAAAAAGAAATTCAGATCACGCTGCTCGGATCAGGAATGACGGGCATTGAGTCCAATTCTCATTCTGCGCAAGGGGGGATTATCTTTCGCGGCAGCGGCGATTCGGAAGAGCTGTTAAAAGAGGACATCCTTCAAGCAGGCTGCGGGTTATGCAATCCAGAAGCTGTCGAGCTGCTCGTCAAATGGGGGCCTAAACTTGTCCAAGAACTGCTCATTGATAAATATAAAGTCCGATTCGACCGGAATGAGAATCAAACTTTGAACATGACTGCAGAAGGAGCACATTCAATCCCTCGTATCATCTATCATCGCGATCAGACGGGCAAAGCGATCATGACAGTCCTGCTCGATGCCATTAAAAATTCTTCTAATATTCAATTCAAACCCAATCACACAGCTGTCGATTTGATCACGCTTTCACACCATTCCAAAAATCTGACCGATATCTATATTCCTTCGACTTGTGCTGGAGCCTACGTCATGGACAATTCTCGATGTGCGATCGAGCCTTTTTTTGCCAAAGAGACGATCTTGGCAACAGGAGGACTCGGCGAAGTTTTCCTCCATACGACAAATTCCAAAGAAGCGCGTGGCGACGGCGTTGCCATGGCCTATCGCGCTGGCGCCCGCATCATGAATATGGAGTATGTTCAGTTTCATCCAACCGCGTTTTATCTTCCATTCGATCGTCGATTTTTACTCAGCGAAGCGCTTCGCGGCGAAGGGGCCGAATTGCTGACGAGCAGTTTTCAGCCCTTTATGCACCGCTATCATGAAAAAGGCTCGCTTGCACCCCGAGATGTGACGGCCCGCGCGATCTATCAGGAGATGCTCCACTGCGAATCCCAGCATTTGTGGCTGGACATCACTGGGAAAGATGCCTCTTATCTCAAGCAGCGCTTTTCCAATATTTACAACCACTGTTTGGAAAAAGGCTTCGATATGACTAAGGAACCATTGCCTGTCGTCCCAGCTGCTCATTACTCTTGCGGCGGAATCGCGGTCGATTCTAAAAGCCGGGCGACGATCCGACGGCTGCGCGCCATTGGCGAGGTCTCATGCACGGGATTGCATGGAGCAAATCGCCTTGCATCGACATCTCTTTTAGAGGCGCTAGTCTGGGGAAAACTCTGTGTCAATGATCTTGTTGCTGGCATAAGAGGACGTGATGATTATTTTCCTCCGATCGACCAATGGATCATGAGTGATGGGATTGCGGACATTGCATTGATCCAACAAGATTGGATGACGATCCAACAGACGATGTGGAACTATGTCGGACTTGTGCGGGACAAAGCGCGTCTAAGCCGTGCCTATAAGATGCTGG
>JASHXO010000027.1 GCA_030043495.1 Candidatus Rhabdochlamydia sp. | reverse complement strand
AACGGCCACTTAATAGACATGAGAGTAGCAAAGACTGGGCCGTTATAAAACAGCGGAACTCAACTGAGCGAGCTTGCGAGCGAAGGCGAGAGCTTCCTTCAAGTTTCAAATATTTGTTCTAATTGTATGTGCCCTGAACCTTTGAGGTTTTTAATTGGTTCTTTGATGAAAGCCCCTGGAAGGTTGAAGAATTCTGCAATTATCTCGAAAACAAATTCAATAAAATAAAAGAATGGATTGAGAAAACACATCAAAATAATATCAGGCAACAAACAACTTCAGTTGCAAACAATTTACATAACAAAAGTTTGCAATGGAATATTTTTTTATCTCAAAAAACCCAATCTCTTTAAAAATGTTTTACTCAACCATTCAAACTTAAAATTCAATGAAGTTTAAAAACTAAACAAAAATTATTAGACAAAAAAAATCGATATGCGTTAGACAGAAAAATACGACGTTAAAAAAATGCAATTATGTCAACAAGAACACCACATCCTTCTTCGGATAATTTCTGGTCTAGTTCTTCAAAGTATGTAACAGCTTCAATTGCTATTAATAATAAGAAAAAAGATAAAGATGATCCATTATCTGAATTGCTTTCCTCTGTCGATGAATCTCCTGAGTTTTATGATCCTTATTCCGATCTCAATCTCTTCCTTTCTCAAAAGATCAAACAAGAAATGCAGCATTGCGGCTCTTCAAAAAAATGGTCTTTAAAAATTCAGGAAGATTTAATTTTAAAAATTGCACCTGAATTTCAGAAAAAGTTTCCACAATATCGACTTGGCGTCTCCGCCTTGAAAAAAGCTTGGGAAAAAATCGCTTATTATTCTGAGAAGATCCAACAGCAAAAAGAAGCCATTACTCAAGATGGCAAACTCAATATCCACTTCTTTATTAAAGAAAACCTAAAAAACTATACAGCATTGAAAAACCCTGTCCATATCCATCCCTGCCATTTCGCTCATCAACTCGCGATGAAAATGAGCGAATGCATTGCAACCATTGATGGAATTCGCCCCGAGCTCGAGCAACTGACGAAACTAATTTGGTCGGTTCAACGCCATTTGCTCACTGGCGGGATTGAACAAAATCAAAGTCCCTATGATGAATATGATAAAATCGATTCTCTGATTGTGAAATCGATTCTGGAGATTACCGCCAAAGATCCTCCAATCGGGTTTAACGAACTCGAGCACAAAGTGAAAGAAGCCCTGCTTTCTTTGCACGAACTACCCAGTTTTTCTTCACTCGATCATCTGCAGTGCAACATTTCTGCCTTGCTTGCCGAAAAACTGTATGTGTCCTCGACATTTCACACGCTTTTTTTCTCTGAGCAAAAAAATGCCATCAATAATTTTATCCGAAGGCATACGTCTCTATGCAAAGTCGCGATCCCCCATCCACAACTTTCGGAGCTTGTCAGACGTATTATCGCCCTCTACACTTTAGCCAGCAATTTGCCGAAAGCCCTTTCTGAAAGCGCTCTTAAAGAAGCAGTGCTTACAAGCTATCCGCAGCCTGAAGAAAATCGGCCGGACCTACCTCAGGCCCTCTACGCCTTTATCTCCGCAGAACTCGTATTAATGAAAAGCGAAGAATTCTGTCGCGCACCTGCTTATGTTGCGGAAACAATCTGGTCAGCCTACAAGGAAGCAACATTACTTCCCATTCTGCAAGGTAAAGACAATGACATCTTAGAAATTGTCATTTGGAAATCTTTAAGCGAAACCGAAGGCCTGCTCGAAAAGCTCCCCTACCGAATCGGCCAAAGGATCGAAGAAGAAATCGCCAATATCATGATCGAAAATCCCAACCACACATTTTCAGCGCTTGTTCAGGACACTGTACAGTTTTTTAAAAGAACCAAAGACCTCGTTCAAATCAAACAATGGAATGCAATCGAGAAAAGGATCCACATCTGGACCATCCAAGGAGACATGTTGTGTCGATGGATCCGTCTCGATCCCGAAAGCACTCTGCTTAGAATGATTTGCCAAAAATGGAAAGAGCATTCTTCTGTACTCCCTCATCATACATTTATCAGCGAAATCTGCCAAGCTTATCTTAAAAGCTATCCCGAGCTTACTTTATACGCTGGACAATTAGCCCTCCGGTCTCTAGTCCTATATAAATACGCATGGTATAATCTGTTCGGTTCCAATGAAGAATCTTCTTTTGATCGCTTCCTCAAGTGGCATTCTTGTGCACTGCTTTTTTCTGGGCCGACTTTAGATCATGAGCATTTGGTCCATCAGCTCGAGGAGATCGTCCGTAAAACAACTCCCCTCGTTCCCTTCGATCGAAAGCAAGCGGATGCTGTCCTAACTTGAGCTTTTTCTAGCCAATAGCCAAAGACCCAGCAAGATAAAGGGGATGCTGAGCCATTGCCCCATTGTCAGGAAAGCGCCTCCTGAAATATGCACACTTTGTTCAATTTTAATAAATTCGATAAAGAAACGTGAAGTAAAGACAAGCGTTAAAAACAGGCCTGTCAATTTCCCACTCCTTTGAAAGGGTAAGCCGCGATGCCAATAAAATAAGAGAATGACAAAGATACAAAAGTAAACAATGGCCTCGTAAAGTTGGGCAGGATGTCGGGGAACAATAGGCCCTCCATCTGCAGGACGGAGGAAGATGATTCCCCAGGGAAGAGCCGTCGGGACACCGAGAATTTCTTGATTGAAGAAATTGCCGATTCGGATACATATGGCTGCAATGGCTGTAGGGATGACTGTGAAATCGACAGCACGCCAGAATGCCATTTTCCTTTTTTTGGCAAAGATCCATATCGCGATTAAAATGCCGGCAGCTCCACCGTGCGAAGCAAGCCCTCCTTGCCACACAGCGATAATCGAAAAAGGATCGCGCGCGATATCTGACCAATTTTGATAAAAAAGAACATCTCCAAGACGTGAACCGATGATTGCACCGATGATGACATGAAAAGTGATCTGCTCAGCAATTTTTGTGGTCTGCTGCTTTAAAGAGATAATCATAGCTGGAAGTTCATACTGCAATTGTAATTTTTTTTGAATAGGTGCAGACACAATTCTATCAGTCCTCTTTGCGGCATATCCGAGGAGTCGCTTGAACGATGAAGGAAGTTCTACTTTAAATATAAGCTTGGGATCTGCGATGACTTGATTCATCGCGTTTAGGATCTCCACTTTCAGCTCTTTAGGAATTTCTTGACCAAGCGTCCAATCTTGAAACCATTTCTTGTAAGGATTGCCCAATTTGGCAAAGAGTGCCTTTGCGATCGGGCGAGCCTGCTTCGCGATCGCTTTGATCAAATCAGGCCAAGAAATAACATCTTCTTTGCAAATTTGCGTTAAAAAGAGAAAATAGCGGCGTAAAAGATAAATTAAGCAAAGATAACCGAGAAAAAAACCAAAAGCAAAAAAGAAACCATACCACAAGATCGGACGACTCAAGAGGGGAAGATTGAAATGGAACATTTCCCGGCTGGGGTCCCAAACAATATAAGAAAATAAAAGTAAGTGAACAACCATGATTAAAATTAAAATTTATTCTGTAGGAAAGGCAAAAGAAGATTGGCTTCAGAGTGCCCTGCATCTTTATGAAGCACGCCTCAAGTCTTTGATTTCTTTTGAATGGATTTTAGCGAAAAACGATAAGCAATTGAAGCAATTCTTAGAAAAAGAGACAAATTTTATTTGCCTTGACCCCAACGGGACACAATATTCCAGCGAAGAATTTTCTGTTTTTCTGATCAAATCCATTCAAGAGGCCTATTCTCGCCTAAGTTTTGTCATTGGAGGCGCCGAAGGCATTCCCGTTTCGATGAAAGCTCAAGCTAAAAGCCTTCTATCTCTATCGCGCATGACATTCACGCATCCAATCACCCGGCTGATTATAGTCGAACAGATTTACCGGGCCTTTGAGATCGAAAAAGGGTCTGCATACCACAAATAGAAAGAAAAATATCAAGGCCCTATTCGCCGCTGCACAGCAAAAGCTGTGCGAAAATAGGCAACAGCCCCGTTCATCAACGCAGATCCAATGGCGACATCAATCATCCCGCGAATTTCCATGGGCAATCCTAGCCATTTCATACTCAATCCCAGTAAAATCATCCCGACAATGAGCAGCAAGTATCTCTTGCTGTAAACTTGGGAAAATTTAATGGGGGGATCAAGTTTTAAAATACGCTCTACAACACGCCGGACAGTTTTCGCCAGGACGAAACGGCCTTTGATAAAACCGATAACGAGCCCAATGACGATAAGCGTTAAAGCGGCTTGTTCCCTTCCGCCAGCTAAAGGTGCAATCTTAGCGATTAAGGAAGTTGTTTCTTGGAAATCAATTTGAGCTTTATAGACGATAAAATTAAGGCCGAGGGTAAGTAACCCCACGCCGACAATAAACCAAATCACTCCAGAAATCGCTATCCAAGTCACCCTGCTCAAACGCATTTGTATACCTCATATTTTAGACAAAATGGTATCACAAGTAGGAGTTTAAGTAACGAGTCTATTCAATTAAATTTTAGTTTGTCGACAAAAATGAGAGGGATTTCTACAATCCGTCACAACGTTTAGAAAGGATAAATATTAAGCAACCTATCTCCCGTTTCAATCTTAAAAATAAAAATTAGGAGACTTCCATGAATATTTCTCTAACTTTTATGCGCACGCTCTTTGTAGTGCTGAGTATTTTCTTCATGACAACCTTTATGCTCTCGAACCCATCCGGATCTGCCCATGTCAATGCTCTGATCGGAATTTTGATCGGGCTTATCTTTGGGTTTTTACTGATCGGTTTCGATGTCGCATTCAAACGCTTTAATCTGCGCTCATTCAACATTGCCATCATCGGGATCTTTATCGGCTACTTGATGGGCCAAGCGCTTGTCCTGGTCTTTGATGCCATCCTCGAAATTAGTCGCATTTCAATCATTTTGCAGCCACAGACGCTTGAAATCATCAAAATCGCCCTTTTTCTTTTTGGAACATATCTTGGTACAATCATGACCTTAAGAGCGTCCGATGAACTCTACGTCAGCATTCCCTTTGTCAAATTCTCACCGACAACAGAAAAAAAGAAAGATCTGATCATCGATAGTTCCGTGCTTGCCGATGCCCGCATCATCGACGCAGCAGCCACAGGACTTTTAGACCATCAGCTCGTCGTCCCCCGTTTTGTGATCAAAGAACTTTATGCCCTGTCAGAAATTGGCGATGAGTTTTCCAAATCCAAAGCACGGCGTTGCCTTGAAGTGATCAAAAAACTTGAAGCCATTCCAGAACTCGAACTTCGATTTAATGATACTGACTTTCCCGATGTCAAAGACACCCAGGGAAAATTACTCAGATTAGCACGCTTGCTCGACGCCAATTTACTTACCGCCGATATCAGTCGGATCCAAATGGCTTCCATCGAAGGGATTCGAGTAATCAATATTCACACGCTTTCCAATGCTTTAAAACCGCTGATGCAGGCAGGGGAATATATCAAAATTAAGATTCAGCGCTATGGAAAAGAACCGCGCCAAGGGGTCGGCTATCTCGAAGATGGGACAATGGTTGTCGTCAACGGCGGAGGCAATTATATTGGAGAGATGATCGACGCAAAAGTGCTTTCGGTCAAACACACCACTTCTGGCCGAATGATTTTCTGTAACGCCATGGACGAAGAAAGCCTTTCTGAAGAAGAATATGATGAAGATGAAGATTTAAATGACGAACGCTGAAAATTCGCAAATCTTAGGAATTGGAAACGACATTATCGAGATCGAGCGCATCCGTAAAAGCATCGACACTTACGGTTTGCGTTTGATCTCACGTCTTTTTACCACAAAGGAACAGGATTATTGTTTAAAGTACAAAGATCCTGTGCCCCACTTCGCGGGCCGTTTTTCTGCAAAAGAGGCCGTTGTTAAAGCATTAGGCACAGGTTTTGGCGAGCATGCCTCGTGGCTTGACATCGAAATCCTCAATGAAAGCAGCGGAAAACCTTCTGTTCATTTCTCCAATACTTTGGAAAAGAAACTTAAAGGCTCCTCTGTCTTAATATCCATAAGCCATTGTCAGCTTTATGTGACCGCTTTCGCCATCTGGATCAAAGGTTAAAAACTTCAGTTTATACATAGAGTGATTCAAAAATTGGAATAACGGTTTTCGAATCATGATAGATTTTCAAAAGATTGAGAAGGGAAGATAGTAAGCAACCGTAACGAAATTCACGCGCTCGGGAAAATTATGGGCGAATACGCGATAGGCATACGATACAGTAAGTGTTCCCCAGACACTGATACGATAATGATAGGCCATCCCAAGGTCAATAGACTGATGCAAAAATTTTCCCCAGCCATTGAAGTGATGGACATTAACATGCTGTTTATGGCCAAAACCAAAGTCTCCTAGAGCAAATAAGAATAGCGCATGAGTGTCTTGCCAGTTAAACTGCCAGGTGACTATTTCATGCGTCCAAAGAGAGCCGTGATTGGCGATACCAGCGGTGGCATATCCATAAGTTCTCATAATCCATTCCCCTTCTTTTGACCATTCTTTGCCAACCGACATTGTCAGTTCATAATTGGCATAAGAGGCGTAAGGACAGCTGACATCTCTTAAGCTATGATGAGGAACAGCTCGAAAATTAAGTCCAGTCGTAAAACTGATCGGATCTCCAGCTATATCATCGAGCCATTGATAGCGCGCCTGGATCGCAGCACTGCGCCAGTTGAAACTTTGGCGCGGAGTATCCGCTAATTCGATCTCTGCACGAACATCAAAGTCATAGCTAGGCGTAAATCCAAGATCGAAGAACAGATCATAATCGTCAGATGATCTTTTTAACTGCCTTGAAGCACCTTCGACTTTATGATAGCGGGAATAGGTAAATGCCGATTCGAAATCAAACTCATACTGATTGCCAAGCCATGGTTCCGTCTGAAGGGCAAAGACAAAGCCAGGATTAAAAAGGAGTAAGCTCCAAGCAACCCTACGAATGATCATCCGATATGCCCTTTTTCTGAGAGCCAACGCTCTGCATCCAGTGCTGCCATACAACCGGAACCTGCTGCAGTGACTGCCTGGCGATAGACATGGTCTTGAACATCACCTGCAGCATACACGCCTTCAATATTAGTATAAGAGGTCCCCGGTTTGACTTTCATATATCCATTCGCCTCAAGTTCCACCTGTCCTTGCAAAAATGCTGTATTGGGAGTATGTCCGATCGCAAAAAAAACGCCTCCGGCTTCGCGTTTTGCTGCTT
>JASHXO010000008.1 GCA_030043495.1 Candidatus Rhabdochlamydia sp. | reverse complement strand
CTTTTTTTTTCATAGGATATGCAACATTTCTCGGTATTTTGGCAAAGGCCATAAGCGATCATCGATGATCTCTTCGAGACCATCAACTGTTTTACGCGCAGTTTCCGCTTTTTCAAAAACCTGGTCACAATATGCTTCAGCTTTTTTCTCAAGAGACATCTGACTTGCTTTTTGCCGCTCTTTTTCCATCGAGTTGATTTGATCAATAGCTAGACTGAGATGTTGAGAAATTTTCTTGATCAATGCTGTTTGAGAGGCAGACAGGGAATGACCGGTTTCGCTCACATGTTTAATGCTCTCTGCGACCTCTTTTTGAAATTCGAGCGCAACGGGTAAAATCTGCGTTTGAAAAACCTCATGTAAAAGTCGTGCCTCGATGTTGAGGGTTTTGCAATATCTTTCGATCATGATTTCCACGCGGGATTCCAGTTCGTGTTTAGACAGCACTCCTTCGAAGACTTTAATGCTTTTCGGAGTTAAAAACTCTGCGAATGCGTGCAGTGATTTTTCAATAATCGGAAGTTTGCGTTTTTTTGCTTCTTTCCGCCAAGACGCTGAATACCCATCACCTGAAAATCTCACTGCTCTAGAGGCTTTTAAGAACTTGCGCACGACATCGAGTGCAACATCTTTAAGGGGTTTTTTCTTCATCAGCCCTTTTTCAATCTCATCGACGATTTGATTCAAACTGTTCGCGACCGTCACGTTCAATACGGAAATGGGCAATGCACAATTTTGTGAAGAACCGACAGCCCTGAATTCAAATTTGTTACCAGTGAAAGCAAAAGGCGAAGTTCGATTTCGATCTGTCTCATCTAGAGGAACATCAGGAATGGGAGGAATTCCCAAATCAAGAGATTGTCCAGTTTTGCTTTGATGAGCCCGGTCTTCTTCAATGTTATTCAGCCACCGCTCAAGCGCTTCGCCTAAATACACGGAAATGATTGCAGGTGGCGCTTCATGACCACCAAGCCGATGATCATTGCCAGACGTTGCTACTGAAGCTCTAAGAAGAGTTGAGTAATCATGGACAGAGTAAATGACCGCGGTCAACACAATCAAAAATAATAACTGAGGCTGATTGGGATCAAGCAAGTTTAATCCAGTGTCTGTGGCAAGGGACCAATTGCAATGTTTTCCAGACCCGTTTATTCGCGCAAAAGGCTTTTCATGAAGCAAACAGGCAAGGTTATGGCGTGTGGCAATTTGTCGCATGAGTTCCATTAATAAGATGTTGTGATCGACAGCCACGGAGGCTTTTTCAAATAAAGGAGCAAATTCAAATTGAGCCGGAGCGACTTCAGCATGGCGTGTTTTAAGAGGGATGCCTAAAACGTAAGCCTTTTGTTCTAAATCGACCATAAATGCGTGGGCGCGCTCCTTAATTGTGCCGAAATAATGATCTTCTAGTTCTTGTCCTTTTGCAGGAGAAGCTCCACAAAGGCTGCGGCCGGAGAGAATTAAATCTGGGCGTAGAAGATAAAAAGCGCGGTCGATGAGGAAAAACTCTTGCTCGCATCCGAGCGTTGAAAAAACAGAATGAGCTTCAATTTCTAGAAGATTGAGCAAACGCAATGCTGCTTGATTGAGCTTTGCATCTGAACGCATGAGTGGAATTTTCATATCAAGCGCTTTGCCCGTCCAAGAAAAATAAATGGAGGGTAGGCAAAGGACTTTGGTTCCACCCATTTCCCATAAAAAAGGAAGTGAAGTGGGATCCCAAACTGTATATCCACGAGCCTCAGACGTACTTCGCAGACCTCCTGAAGGGAATGAGGAAGCATCTGGTTCGCCGCGCATCAATTGTTTTCCGCTGAACTTTTCGATCAGTTCACCATGATTGTTCCAATCGACAAAGGCATCATGTTTTTCAGCAGCTAGGCCTGTTTGCGGTAGAAACCAGTGGCAAAAATGCGTTGCTCCATTTTTAACTGCCCAATCTTTCATGGCATCGGCAATTGTTTGGACGTGAGAGGGATTGAGTTTGCCTTTTCCTTCAATCACTTCTTTCAAATTCATCCAAACACTTCTGGGAAGTATTTTTTCCATGATGCCGCGATGGAATGTCTCCTGGCCAAACGCAGCTTCTTTTTTTCTTTCGCTAGGTTCTGGGAAACGCTTTTGAATATCTCTAATTGCTTTAAACCGGGGATTCATATGATTTCTACCTATAAAATTGACCATTTGTGCTGCTCAGAAAACCGACGCAATTTACGGTCGGGATTGACTGCGATTGGAGTTCCTGCTGTAAGCAATAAAGGGAGATCTAAGAAACTATCGGAGTAGGCAGTGATTTGTTCTTTTCCTATCGACAGCTTCTTAGCGATTTCTTGAACGCAGAATGCTTTCTCTTCTCCTTGCATTATCGAAGTAATGTGGCATAACTTCCGCTCCTTGTCAACGGCGTACTGCGTTGCCCGCCATTCGTTGACTCCTAAAAATTGCGCGATTTTTTCGACTAAAAAACTCGGAGAATTTGAAAGGATAATCGTGTAATACCCAAGATGTTGTGCTAATCGCAATTCTGCAAGCACAGGAGGATAAATTTGAGAAAATAAATAATCTTTCAAAAATGGTTCGACATTTTCTTCAAGCTGTTCTAAAGATTTACCGCGTAGGAGATGTTCGAAGACTTGATTGTGCAGATCCGACAAGCTCATCCCAAAGAAGATATGTTTAAGATAGTAAAATAAAGAGTAAATCAAAGAAGAAGAGGGAAGAACATCTTTCTGGACCAGATAACGACAAAAATCAAGACTGCAATTATCAGCGACTATTGTCCGATCAAGATCAAAAACTGTTAAATGGGACCAACTCACAGTCCCCTCCTTGTCGCCTCTTAGAGACGCTCTCTGAATCCGCATGCATCGACACGATGGAGAACTCGTTTGACCATCAAAAATTTTTAATAAACGCCTGCTTTAATTATCCTTCAATTTCAGCGATCTTCTCTTCAATTTCATCGATGGAAGAATTGATCTTCTCAAGGGTTGCTTTTTCTGCCTCGATCATCTCACGGTACATCATCGCTTTTTCAAAATCAAATCCTGACCCACCCAGCAACTTGCGATAGTTTTCCAACTGATTTTTTATCTCTTGACGTCGAAGCTTGCGCTCTTCAAGGACAGCTTTTAGCTGATCCAATGCCTTTTGAACATCTTCTGACAGCATGAGAAGAGTTTTCCCCTTCTTCTCATCCAGCAGGTCCTTGAGTTGTTTG
>JASHXO010000026.1 GCA_030043495.1 Candidatus Rhabdochlamydia sp. | reverse complement strand
ATTTTTTGGATAAAGTGATTTTAACTTGATCCTTGCATCTTCAGTAGTAAATCGCCAATTGCATCCAATGCGGTCTTCATTTCTTTTCATTTCCCACGCCTTGACTTTTTCGATGAGAGTTTCTTGATCTGGTATTCTTTCTTTTAAGCATTGGCGACTGAGTGCACTAAACTCAATTTCTGCCATATTCAGCCAGCTTCCATGCTTCGGCGTGTATTGTAGATCTAGCTTATCTGCAATGCGTTTTGCTTCTGCTGGTTCAAAATAATCGTACAAAGATGCAGGTGAATGCGTATTCAAATTGTCAAGAACTACGGTGATTTTTAAAGCATTGGGATAAAGTTCATCAACAATATACTGCATGCACTTTGCCCAATCTTCTTTTGTTCGTCGATCCGTTACTTGTACGTGCCTTCTGCTTTGTAAAGGCTCAAAAATCATGAAAAGATTGCTAACTCCATTTCTCTTGTATTCACTGTCGTATTTTTCTATGCTCCCACGTCTCATTGAAAGCTTATCCACGACTTCTTGGATTTGCTGCTTGCTACTTTCATCTACACATACCATCGGATTCAACGGATTATATTCCTTCTTATATATGTCCAAAATAGCCTCCATCCTCCATACAAATTCTGCATTAGATTTCGGAGGAATTTTCCATTCCTTTTTCAGCCAAGGTTTAAGTTCATTTTTTTTAAACGCTTATAAACACCCTGATGAGAAATATCATCTATGTATTCCAGGGCAATTAGCTTCTCAGCAATCATGCGAAGAGTCCATCTCCCTTTTCCTTTTGGCGGCTCTGAACACGCAATAGTGACTATTTTAGCTTCAATTTCTCCGTCAATTAAACAAGGCCTCCCTGGTCGCGAACCGTCGTAGAGGCATTTCAGACCTATTTTACAATAGTTTTCTCGAATGTTTTGCACAGTTCCTTTTGAGACTTCAAGTATCTGGGCAATTCCTTCATCCTTTAAATAGAGTCCTGTGTTCTTGTCTGCTTTCAGTAAAATTTCTGCTCGTTTTATCACTCGTGCAGACGTCTTACCTTGTTTAGTGATCTTTTCTAATTGAGATCTGTCTTTTTCTGAAAGAACGACTCTGTATTTTTGTGGTTTTGCCATAACAGTTCCTGACTAAAAGTTTATCAAAAACTGAAACTATAACTCTCATCACAAAAAAATGCAAAAATTAAGTTTACAGAACACTAGGGGGATCTTTATTCCAAATTTAGAATTGCTGCATTTCATCCAGGGCTCCAAGTGTTAAAAGGGATTTTTGAATTTAAAGTCTGAATAATTTCGCCTTTCACACATGTCGAGAACATGCGGCATGCCCATGTTCCCGACATGCTTCTGGATGGCAGAAAAGAGACGTAAAAATTTAAATGCGTCAGTTCTGATTTCATCACTCAGAGAATGCCTACACATTTAGATGATTGATAAATCTACCTAAGAAAGGCCTCTTTAAATAAAATTGATCCGTTTCTATACCTGAGATAACTTGCTTTGATATGCTGAAGAAGAAAAGGACTCTTATTTTATTAATGTTGTTAGCCGTTTTTCCTTTGGTTCTCATGGGGGGAGGCTTGTTTTTTTGCTGTCGGAGCACCGGTTTTACCGTCGGCAAAATTACTTCTCGATTGGGTTTCAACTATGGTTGGGAAGTCGAACCTCTTTCGGAAAAGCAAAGAGAACTTTTAACCCAAAAAATATTTCCACAAAAATTCTATTATCTCGCTTCAGGCAATCAGTGTTATGCTTTTATTAGCGAAGATCGCGAATATATTCTAAAGTTCTTCAAGATGAAGAATCTTTTCCCTAAAGACTGGTTAAATAGCCTCCCTCTTTCTATTTTGCAAAGACTAGGATTCAAACACGAAACTAGCAATCAACTTTTCTCTGAAAGGATTTTTGAGAGTTACAAAGCCGCTTATGAATCCTTACGCGATGAGACTGGTCTGTTATATATCCATTTAAATAAAACGAGTGAATTTACATCGAATGTTACACTCATTGATAATAAAGGGAAGAAATATTCTTTAAATTTGGACAATGTTGAATTTATCGTACAACGACGGGCGCAAAAAATCTATGAGCACCTGGATGAACTCGTCAGAAAAGAAAATTACGAGGACCTTAAATTGTGCATTCGATCCTTTTTACTGCTCATTGCGGCTAGATGTGAAAAAGGCTTTGTGGATCAAGATTTGAGCATTCGCAATAACTTTGGATTTGTCGAAAACCAAGCCATCCAAATCGATTGTGCGACTTTAACACGGGACAGCTCTATGAAATATCCACTTAATTTCCGCAATGAAGTCTTACATGCGGCGGAGCGATTGGATGTATGGGCCCAGGAAAATTATCCAGAAGCTACCCTCTTCATCCAAGAAGAAGCCCAAAAAATCATCAATCACTCTTTTTAACGCGAGTTTTGGATAAGCCTTTCGGCGTATTTTGTGTCAAGGTTCGCTCGCCGTCGATTCATTTGTGAATTGGGCTTCTTTAAGGCACTCTTTGAAATACTCGGAAAGAACAGGATAATTCTTCTCTATCCAAATTTTAAAGCTATTGGTGATGCTGCCTACTTCTTGTTTATAGGCTAAAGTTTGTTGCCGCACGGGATCGATGCGAAGCTTGCCGATATCAATTTGAACGGCAACGTCGTCAATCAGACCAAAGTTTTTGCGGAGAATAGGATCGTTGTCAAAAACTCCCTTTTTCCCGAGAAAATCGATTAATGAGAAAACGGAAGAGATAATTCGCTTAGCGCCTTCAATGTCATTGCTATGCATGAGTTCAGAAATGCGCAAGTAGATAAGTTGTGCGCGCTTTTGCACATAAAAACAAGTCTTGTCGATATCAACAATATGCTGCTCGCCATTCTTGTCCAAAATCGTTATTTTTTTATTTAGGTCACGTGAATTATTGAGATGGACATAAATCAATCCGGATTCCTTTTTTAGTTCCTGAAAGGCGGTTTTGCAGGCAGAAAAAGTTGCCCGGCACTTCTCCTTTTTAAAGAGGTATTCTTGGTGATAAGGATTGAATGAGAGAGGGAGATAAGCTAGCCAGGATTTCGGACGGAGTTTTTCTTGTTTGAGGAACTTGAGGATAAATTTTTTATCTTCCGAAATGAAGACGTAGGACTGTGAGCCTTTACTGTAATATGTAAATTTCTGATTTAAAATCTGTTCGAGGTTTTTTTGTTCTTCAAGAGGAAGTTTAGGGATTTCCCATTCCGAAGAACTTCCTTGTGATGAGATGACTTTACTCAAAGTGAAACGGGATGATTCATGATGAACAAATCGATCTATCCCTAAGAAAAAGGAAATAAGAAAAAGAAATAAAGCTAGTCCGATGAAAATTTTTTTTAACATAGGGCTCAAGTATTCCACAGACTGGATTTTTTGAGGAGATCAATTATCGTCTCGGTCTTATCGATCCCTTCATTGATACTGATCCTTTCTGCTTCTTTAAGAAGCCCCCCCATTTTTTTGCCCGGAGAAATTCCTTCTCTCATTAGATGGTCTGCTCGAACAACTGGAGTTTGCGAGCGGATACGTTGGATCGCAACTTCTAAAGATTGTCTACGAGAATTGTGCTCTTTTAAGAAGTTTTCCCGAATTTCCAAGGGAAGATGGGCTGCAAAAATTGCTAAGCAGGTTTTTGCATGGGGATTGGCATAGAATTGAGCCCATTCGATCTTTTCAAGTTTGGCCAGCCATTCTTGGGGCATATTGAGCATCTGTTTTGCATGGTAGAGGAAACGCACAATTTCTCGTTCGGAGCGTGAAAGTTTTAGATAATCGCAAAGTTCAAACAGTTGTTCGAGAGAATGGTTGGGAAAGAGTTCTAGCAATTCTGTAATTGTCGGCGCGTCTTTGGGAAAAAAAGCCAAAGGTTTAAGTCGTATTTGAATTTCTTCAAGAGAAATTCCTTTTAACTGAGGAAAGATTGTTGGAAGAAGACTTAATTGATGCAATGTGACGAGACCTCGATCGAAGTGTGCGAATAGAGACATTTTTTTAAATTCTTGCCAGACTCGCTCCATTGCAACGGCGGGAAGAAGAGAGGGCGCATGGCTCAAAATGGCCTGCAGCGTTTCGGTTTCGATAGGAAAGTTAAATCGAGTCGAATAGCGGACAGCCCGCATCATTCGTAAACGGTCTTCCAAGAACCGTTCGTGAGGGTCCCCGATCGCTCGCATAATCCCTTGCGCTAAATCTTTCTGTCCACCGATATAGTCATGCAATTGATTTTTTAAAGGATCCCAAAACATCCCGTTGATCGTAAAATCTCTTCGTTGAGCATCTTCTTGGGGAGAGGCTGGCTCAATGCTTGTCGGCCGTCTTCCATCGAGATAGCCTTGTTCTTTACGGAATGTGGCGACTTCAAAATGGTGCCCTTCTTCAACAACGATGACAATTCCAAAAGCGACGCCGACTGGGATCGTTTTCGGAAAAAGCGCTTGAATTTCCTGCACAGACGCTGAGGTAGCGATATCGATATCATCTGAGGGATGTTTCATCAGATAATCGCGGACCCATCCTCCCGCGAAATAAGCGATATGTCCTGCTCCGGCAAGCCTTTTGACGATTGTTGTGGCGTAAGGGACTGCTGGCATAGGTAGGATTGGCTTTTAGTTTTTTCTTTTCTTAGTTTATCATGAATATTGGTTTCACAAAAGGAAAGCCCGCAATGGCCAGCAAAATTTGCATACTCTCGGACCAGACAATCAATCAGATTGCTGCAGGAGAAGTTATCGAGAATCCTGCTTCAGTGATTAAGGAATTAATTGAAAATGCGATCGATGCCGGCGCCACACAAATATCTATTGAAGTTCTCTCTGGAGGATTTCAAGGAATTAAAATCAGTGATAATGGTTCTGGGATGTCTCCTGATGATGCTGTCCTCAGTTTGCAGAGGCATGCAACTTCCAAAATCGTCGATGCCGATGATCTTTTTGCCCTGACGACGATGGGTTTTCGAGGAGAAGCTCTTGCTTCGATAGCGGCTATTTCCAAAATGACACTGTTAACTGCCATGGAAAATGCGCCGGCTGTTCTTTTAGAAATCGAAGGAGGGAAGATCGATCACATTGCCCCAAGCGCGAGGACCCGTGGAACAACGATTGAAGTACGCTCCTTGTTTTACAATGTTCCGGCGCGAAAAAAATTTCAAAAAAGCGCTGCCGCAAGCAGCGCAGAGATTACAAAAGCAGTGACGCAGCTTGCACTGGCTCATCCGGAGATCGGATTCGAGCTAGTTCAGCAAAGGCACTCTCAATTTTCCTTATCTTCCTCAAATGCGGAACCTTTTCCGCTTTTATTGAAAAGGCGTGTGGCAGTTTTATTGGGAGAAGAGTTTTTAAACTCTACACATGTGCTCGAAATGGATGAAGGAAATTATAAGGCAAATGGGTTGATCGGAGATCCATTATTTTCGCGTCACAATCGCTCGGGACAATATCTTTTTGTCAATCGCAGACCTGTATTTTGCTCCTCGATATCTTTCGCCATCCGCGATGCCTACGGAACACGTTTGAGCACTGATCGACATCCGGTATATCTGCTCCATCTCTCCATTCCGCCCGAACTTCTCGATGTCAATGTTCATCCTCAAAAAAAAGAAATCCGTTTGCGCGAAGAAGATATGGTCAAATATGCGCTCCATTCGGCAGTGAACCATGCTCTCTCCTTTAATGAATCGCCAACACAAGAAACTTTTGTTCCCTCATTTGAGATCAAAGAAACTTCTTTTCCTTCGATTTCCAGTCCCAATCCAGATTTTTCTGCGCCTTTAGTCTTCAAAGAAGAAATTAACGAGGTCCCCCATCAGGAATTTTCACTTGACGTCGGGATAAATATCATCGGCCTCTATCGCCACTATTTTCTCGTAGAGGCAAAAAGTCTGCCTCGCCCTTTTTCATTTGATGCTCCTGGAATCGCCTGGATCGACCTTCTCGCCGTGGAAAGCAGACTTCAATTTGAAGCCATGATGCGCAATGCGAAAGCTTCCGCTCACTTATCCCAAGGGCTTTTGATTCCGTTGACTTTGAGTTATTCTCGAGCAGAAGCCCAGTTGCTCAGCGGACATCTTGAGGCCATCCAAAAACTTGGGATGCAAATCCGCGAAATTGGACAAACGGTGTTTTTAATCGAAGCGATTCCTTCTTTTTTAGAAGAAGGAGAAGTTGCCATTGTCTTTGAAGAGATGATTGCTGTGCTTCAAGGCATTGAACGTGGAAAATCGCTGACAGAAGATAAAAATCGCCGCTTGGCAGCCTGTATCTGCAGGCAGATTCGCGGCCGGAAAAAAAGCTACACTGTAACGGAAGCCACGCATTTGATAAAAGAACTGCTACAAGTAGATGATCCATTCCATTGTCCGCAAGGGAAAAGAATATTATTTTATGTCGGGGAGGAAGAGCTTGAAAGCCATTTCACGAGAAAAACAGCATCATCGCATGCGATTGAAGCATTTGCAGAACGCTTTGAAGAAGGAAAAGCTTGATGTGTGTTTGATCGAGCACCCACTCGAGCTATTTTATTTCACTGGGTTAAAATTATCAGCGGGACGACTGCTTGTCCATTCCTCAGATGTGCTCCTTCTTGTCGATGGAAGATATTTGCAAATTGCCGAAGAAAAGTCTCCCTCCAAAACATCATTAGATAGTCCGGAAAAGTTTCAGTCTTTCTGCAAGTCCCATCAGATAAAGAGTTTGGGTTTCGACGGTAGGCATACTTCCTACGATCATTTTTTGCGCTTGCAGTATTGGCAGAAAAAAGCTGGCGTGAAAATCAAATTTGTTCCTTCAACATCTTTTTTTAAACATGTCCGAGCAATCAAGGATAAGGATGAGATTCAAAAATTGCAAAAAAGTGCAGCCCTCCTGTGGAAAGGGTTTCAATTTATTTACGCTTCGTTAAAAAAAGGGGTCAAGGAGAAAGAGCTCTCGAAGCGGTTTGAAATCTTCTGCCTGGAGCGCGGCGCAGATCGACTTTCATTTGAACCGATCATCGCCTTTGGGCCCAATTCTGCTATGCCTCATTATCGTTCTCAAGAAACCCAACTTAATGAGGGAAACATTGTTCTGATCGACATAGGGATTTCGGTCGACAATTATCATTCAGACATGACCCGTGTCTTGTTTTATAAAAAAGAAGACCCTTATCTTCGGCGTCTCTATGAAATTGCAAAGCGCGCTCAACAAAGCGCGCTAAAGCTGTGTCGTCCTGGAGTTAAAATCAAACAACTCGACATGGCTGCTCGGCAAGTAATGTGCGAAGAAAATGTCGAAGATTTATTCGTCCATAGTCTTGGCCATGGCATTGGCCTCGAGGTCCACGAATTTCCTCGGATCAAATTCGACAGCGAGGACAAAGATGTCGTCTTGGAAAGCGGCATGGTTTTCACCATCGAGCCGGGACTGTACGTCCCCAACATTGGGGGGGTGCGTTACGAAGACACAATTCTTATCACCCCTACCGGCCACAAAAACTTCTATCCTTCCCGTGAATGAAAAATTATGATTAGTAAGAAAAAAAAAGGTTCTTTTCGTAATGGAAATTTTCTCATTTTAGGTTTTTTCATCTATTCTTTCTTTTTTTGGGTCACAAATCAAAACTATGCACAGGTATTTGGAATGATAGGAATAGCTTTATTATGTTATTTACTTTATAAAGTAGAGTATAAAATTCCATCAGAAAGAGAATGGATCAAGCCAAAAGATGTGATCTATATGTG
>JASHXO010000025.1 GCA_030043495.1 Candidatus Rhabdochlamydia sp. | reverse complement strand
CATTAATGCATTTTTGATCAGTTGAGGGTCGCGTTCGGAGATGAGAGATTTGATGGGTAGGCGGTCTTGAGGAGGGGTGTTAATGACGGAAATTTCTTTAGCGCCGATCAATGAAAGGTAAAGCGTTCGTGGAATCGGAGTTGCTGATAGTGTAATGCAATCGACTCCGACTTTCAGCCTTTTTAGATGTTCCTTGGCTCGAACGCCAAAACGCTGCTCTTCATCGATGATCAGTAAGCCGAGATCTTTGAAGACGACATCTTTGCTGATCAATCGGTGTGTGCCGATCAAAATATCGACTTTTCCTTCGGCAGCTTTTTTAAGGGTTTCTTTGATCTCGCGGCTGGAACGGAAGCGAGAAAGGACGGAGATGTTGATCGGAAAATTGGCCATGCGCGCAGAAAACGTATCAAAATGTTGCATCGCAAGGACGGTCGTTGGGACAAGGACAGCGACCTGTTTTTTCCCATCGACAACCGCCTTAAATGCTGCCCGCATTGCCACTTCCGTTTTGCCATAGCCGACATCGCCGCAGACCAATCTGTCCATTGCCTTGGTCGATTGCATATCTTCTTTAATTATGGCAATCGCATTGAGCTGATCTTCTGTTTCAGTAAAAGGAAAATCCGATTCAAACAACAGGACATCCTGGGAATCGGGCGGAAAGCGATGACCTCCATGGACAGAACGCTCGGCATATATCCGTAATAGCTGATCAGCATAGCCGATGATCGCCTGTTGGGCCGCAGTGCGCGTTTTTTGCCAGCGGTTAGAACCGAGCTGGCTTAAAGTTGGAATTTCTTCTTTGGCGCCAATGTAGCGGCTGACGAGATGAGATTGTGAAACAGGGACGAAGAGTTTACTGTTTTCAGTGTATTCGAGAATCATGTATTCGGTCGGCGTGCCCATGTGGTTTGGCTGTTTTTCGATCCCTAAATATTTGGCGATCCCGTTATGAAAATGAACAACGACATCGCCAGGAACGAGCTCATGAAAATCTGAAGCCGGCGTGTGGTAAGTGTTGCGCCATTTTTGGCGTCGAGGCTTGAGGCGGTGATTCAATTCTGTCATAGAGAGAAGCGCAATTTGGGCATCTTCTAACACAAATCCGCTAGAAAGATATCCCAAATGATAATGCGTATTTTTTGGCAGGGAAATCCGATCGGATTTCACTTTGTCGATAAAAGCGTTTCTCTCGGATTCTGCAGAGCAGATAAAATGCACTTCCAGTTCAGTTTTCGCATGACGGGTGAAAGCATGTAAAATTTCTTCTTCTGTCGCGGCAGATTTGTTTTCTGAAAGAGAAAAATAATCTGAAATGGGAATGAATGGATGCAAACAACGCTTGGCTGTAATCGTTCTTTCTAAAATTTGAAAACTCAAAGGCTGCGCAGGAGATTTTCCGCTATAAAAGGCTCGTCCCATCCTCTCTTCGATCTGTACCTCGGATAATTCTTCCATGCGCTGAGCTGACCAAAATAATCGATGCAGAAATTCTGTTTGTTCGAAAAAGCTTTCAAAGCTTGAGAAAAAAGGACTTCTGGAGCCGGGCAAACTTTTCAGGGAAACCCAACGATCTTCCAGGCTAAGCAGATCATTAAAAATAACGATAGTGTCTTTCCCAAGATAGTCCAAGAGCGTGCACAGCTCTTTATCCTTTTGCAGCAATGTCAATTCCGATGCTGGCGGAAGAAAGAATTCCTCGACCTTGCCGATTGATTTCTGCGAGACAGGGTCAAATCTGCGTATCTGATCAATTTCGTCTCCAAAAAATTCAATGCGATAGGGGTCAAAAGATGAAATGGGGAAAATATCGACGATGCCTCCTCTTAAAGAGTATTCTCCTTTGTCGGAAACGACAGGCGCGCGTCGATAGCCGAGATTGGAAAGAAATTCCGGGATAGAGGTAAAAGGAATCGAAGATCCTTTTTTCCAAATTTGTGTTAGAGGCTTGAGGCTTTTCTTCGCAGGAAGCTTTTGCAGCACTGCTTGCAGTGGAGCTAAAATGACATGCGAAGATGCCGAATTCATTAAAAAATGCAAAACTTGCAGTCGCTTGCCCACGAGATCGGGGCTTGGGGAGATCTCTTCGCCAGGTAGTGTTTCCCAAGCAGGGAAATCGACAAGAGTTGACAGAGGAAAAAAACTCAAGTCTTCAAATAAACGGTCGTCGGCGCTGTCGCCGATGACAAGGATATGTTTTTTTGTCTCACGAGCAATCAACCAGATCAGCGCTGCCTTGGGCCCTTCCCAGAGTTCTTCGATCAAAAGTGAAGGTTCCTTTTGAATCACTTCTAGGAGATGCGCAAGGCTGGCGCTTTTTAGCAAAGTGGTCGTTAAGTCCTTGCACTGAGCCATTGTTTTGCCTTGTCAAGGGCTTGAGATAATCCTTCGGGATTTTTTCCGACAGCTTGAGCTGATTCTGCTTTTCCACCACCGCTGCCGCCGACAGTGGGCGCGATTTCTTTGATCAATTGAACTGCCTGAATGCCTTTTTGGACGAGATCGGAAGAAACGCGTGCCATCAGTTGGCAACGTCCGTCCGTTTTAATTCCAAGCAGAATCACGCCAGAATGCATCGCCGAGATTAAATTTTCCATGAGTTCCGGAAGCATATCCGTTTCCACTGGGACAATTTCGGCAATGAGTGAGATCGAACCTGCTTTTTGCGCTTTTGATACCAGATCTTTTGCGAACTGTTTTAACGCAGCTTTTTTGAATTGCTTGAGCTCATGCGCGAGATGTTTGTGCTCTTCGAGAAAAGCGGTTACGCGCTCGATCAGTTTACCAGGGGACACCTTAAACAGTTCAGCTGCTTTTTCAGCATGATCTTCATTTTCATACGTAAACACCTCCGCTTTTTTTCCAGTGACGGCTTCAATGCGTCGAACGCCAGAGGAAATGCTTCCTTCTTTAGCAATCCTAAAATATCCGATTGTGCCGACATGATGTGTGTGCGTCCCCCCGCAAAGTTCTTTGGAATAATCGATGTCAATGACGCGTACTTTCGCGCCATATTTTTCACCAAAGAATTGTTTGATATCTGGATGGCGCTGCGCTTCTTCATAAGAGAGCTCATAAGTTTTAATAGGAGTGTCTTCGCGGATCTTCTCGTTGACGAGCATCTCAATACGACGGATTTCTTCTTTAGAAAGCGCTTTATGGTGATTAAAATCAAAGCGCAGCCGCCCCGCTTCGACTAGCGACCCGGCTTGTCGGATATGTTCGCCTAAAACTTTTTGCAGCGCCCAGTGCAGCAAATGGGTGGCAGTGTGGTTATTTGCAATCTTTTGACGCCGCTGTGCATCGACTTGAGCAGTGACTGGGTCTCCAAGGATCAGACTTCCGCCTTCCATTTTTCCGATGTGTGCGATGACTCCAAGGTAAGGCGCATGGCAATCGATGACTTTAAATTGTCCTCTGTGGTGGGAGAGAACTCCGGTGTCGCCGATTTGTCCGCCTTTTTCAGCGTA
>JASHXO010000024.1 GCA_030043495.1 Candidatus Rhabdochlamydia sp. | reverse complement strand
TTTGTCATTTTGTTTCATTTTCACGCATATTCTGCCGACATTCAATTGGGCGTCGATGTCTTCTTTAATGAGGGGATAGTTCATGAACTCAAAGGAAAAAAAGTAGGACTTGTCACGAACCACACCGGTGTCAATAGTTCCATGCGTTCGACTATCGACCTATTTTTAGATTATGCTCCACAGGTCAAGCTCGTCGCATTGTTTGCGCCTGAGCATGGACTCAATGGCCAAGCTTATGCGTTTGAAGAAGTCAGCGAAGTCAAAGGGCCGGCCGGAATTCCCATTTACAGCTTGCACGGCAAAACACGCCGGCCGACCGATCGCATGTTACAAGGAATCGATGTCATCGTCTATGATATTCAGGATATCGGATGCCGCTCTTATACTTATACGACAACGCTGTGCTACGTGATGGAAGAGGCCGCCAAACGAGGAATCCCAGTTGTTGTTCTCGATCGCCCTAATCCCATCAATGGTCTTATTGTAGATGGCCCCATGCTGCAAACAAAATGGCGCTCCTATATCGGATACGTCAATGTTCCTTATTGCCACGGGATGACGATCGGCGAACTCGCTCGCTTTTTTAACGACAAATATCAGATCGGATGCAAGCTCAAGGTCATTGGAATGAAGGGTTGGAAGAGGTCGATGACCTATACAGACACTGGACTGACTTGGATTCCAACAAGTCCATACATCCCTGAGTCTGATACTCCGCGATTTTATGCTTCGACAGGATTATTAGGGGAGCTATCGCTGGTCAATATCGGGATTGGTTATACACTGCCTTTTAAGGTGATCGGTGCGCCTTGGATAAAAGCTTGTCAACTGGCCGATCATCTTAATGAACAAAAATTGCCAGGTGTTTATTTCCTTCCCTTTCATTATCGTCCTTTTTATGGAGCATATAAAGGAAAAGACTGTCAGGGGATCATGATCATTGTGACCGATGCAAAATCCTACCGCCCTGTCAGCACGCAATATATGATTTTGGGGATCTTAAAAAATCTCTATCCTAAGCAAGTGCTTACAAAACTGCATGCTCTTGAACTTGCTAAGAAAGATTTATTTTGCAAGGCTAACGGCAACGAAGAAATACTCACATTACTGCGAGATGAGAAATACGTGGCTTGGAAGCTGATCCTTTTTCAAAAAGAAGAAAGGGAGCAATTTCAGCAAGAACGTAAAAAATATCTTTTATACCCATGACTCCTTTTTTTAGCACTCATCAAAAGGTTTTGCTAAAAAAACACCCTTCTCTCCTTGACTTAAATTGATGTTCAACATACGATTTCGTCTTGAATTCTAAGATTTCAAATTGAAGGAGTTTTCATTATGTCAGCAACTAAACATATTAAACCGCTCGGAGATCGCGTTCTTGTAAAACGTGCCGAAATGAAAATGAGCAAAGGTGGGATTCTCCTACCAGAAACTGCTCAGGAAAAACCTCGTCAAGGAGAAGTTGTAGCCATCGGTCCTGGCAAGATGGATGAAAAAGGAAATTTGAAAAAAGTGAACATTCGTGTCGGCGACATGGTCCTCTTCTCTTCTTATGCAGGAACAGAAGTGAAAACAGAAGATGATCAAGCCGATTTCTTGATCATGTCCGAGGACGACATTCTCGGCGTCCTTGTCTAATCACAACTACTATTACTGGAGATAAGAGAGTATGGCAAAAATGCTGCAATTTAATGAAGAAGCCCTTAAGTCGATCCTAAAAGGAGTAAAAACTCTTGCAAAAGCTGTAATCGTCACTTTAGGCCCAAAGGGGCGCAATGTCGTTATCAACAAAGGGTTTGGCGCACCCCTTTCCACAAAAGATGGCGTGACAGTAGCTAAAGAGATCGCTTTAAAAGACAAATTCGAAAATATGGGCGCCCAGCTCGTTAAAGAAGCCTCTTCTAAAACTTCTGATGTTGCGGGAGATGGAACCACCACGGCAATTGTGCTCGCAGAAGCGATCTACAGTTTCGGCGTCAAAAACGTCATTGCCGGAGCTAATCCGATGAGCGTTAAGCGCGGCATCGATAAAGCAGTGGAAAAGATGACCGAGGCGTTAGACAAACTTGCGACTAAAATTAGCAAGCCTGAAGAGGTCAAACAGATTGCAACGATCTCTGCCAACAATGATCCTGAAATTGGCGGAATTATTGCCAAAGCGATGGAAAAAGTTGGCAAAGATGGAACCATTACGATTACAGAAGCCAAGGGAATTGACACGACTCTCGACGTTGTTGAAGGAATGCAGTTTGATAAAGGCTATCTCTCTCCTTATTTCGTCACCAATGCCGAGAAGATGACCGTAGAGTACGATAATGCCCTCATCCTCATCACCGATAAAAAACTCTCCAACGCACGCGACCTCGTCCCTATTTTGGAAAAGGCAATGGAAAAAGCCCAACGTCCGCTGCTTATTATCGCTGATGATGTCGAAGGTGAAGCATTGGCAACCCTTGTCGTCAATAAATTAAAAGCCGGTTTGCCGTTGTGTGCTGTAAAAGCACCTGCTTTTGGCGATCGCCGCAAAGCGATGCTCGAAGATATCGCCGTTCTTACCGGCGGTAAAGTCGTTACTGAAGAAGTTGGCCTGCTCCTTGAAGATGTCGGCCTGGAAGTCCTTGGAAAAGCGAAAAAGATCAAAATTTCTAAGGAAGAAACGACGATTGTTGACGGAGCGGGAGATCCTAAAAAAATCCAAGAACGCATCAGCCAAATCCGCGCTGAGATCGCGAATTGCACCTCTGATTACGATCGAGAAAAACTCGAAGAGCGCCTTGCCAAACTCGTCGGCGGCGTGGCTGTTATCAACGTCGGTGCTGCAACGGAAGCTGAGCTTAAAGAGAAAAAAGCGCGTGTCGAAGATGCATTGCATGCGACAAGAGCTGCAGTCGCGGAAGGAATTGTCCCCGGCGGCGGTGTCGCGTTGCTCAGGGCTGTTAAATCTTTGGACAATCTGAAACTGCCAAGCGATGAACAAATTGGTGTTGAGATTATCCGCGAAGCAGCTTACACACCTGCAACAGCTATCGCAAATAATTGTGGCAAGCCGGGCAATTTAATCGCTGAGAAAATTTTTGAGAAAGAAGGCGCTTGGGGTTACAACGGCTTGACGGATACTTTCGGCGATCTTCTTAAAGAAGGAGTGATTGATCCTGTACTCGTAACGAAGAGTGCCCTGATCAATGCTGCATCCGTTGCTGGTCTTTTAATCACGATCGCCGCCATGATCACTGAAAAACCAAAACCGAAGTCCAAAGCTGCAATGCCGATGGAAGGCATGGGTGGAATGGGCATGGGCGGAATGGGCGGCATGGATATGATGTAAGAGGAAAACAATGCCGACAAAACTAGAAGACACGATCTCTTTTAAATAAAAAATGCCCTCTCAAATGAGAGGGCATTTTTTTTGATGAGATTTTAATTAGATCCTATTTATCAAAGACTGTCCAAAGTTATTGAGAAAAGACAAGACGGAGCTGGTCTCTTCTACGGCCACATCGATAACCTCAGAGGCTTTCGTTTTTATTTCCTCCACAGTATCTGGGTTAGGAGGGAGTTGTTTTTCGATCTTAATCGGAGTAGATGGTTCGGGTACTTTAAGCGCAGGTTGATCTTGGGTTGTTCTTGAAGAAGGAACCATGCATTCGCCAAACGCCTTTTCATTGCGTAAGTTGAGAAGTCCTCCGAGAATTCTTCGTTGTTCTAATTCACGCGGATCGTTGGCTAAAGATGGAAAAAGATCGTAGCGAGTTTGCTGAAGTTCTCTTTTTGCAGATTCAGGCTTTTTGATCACCTCATTCAACCAATTGCAATTCTGGATATCGAGAAACAAATGCCCTTCGTTAAACTTTTTTTTCAATTCTGAAAGGTTTTCCTTAAATTCGGGGAAAAAGATGATAAGGACCTCATCGAAAGAATTAAAATATGCATTTATCTCTTTAAGAGTTGTACGATTGTGCTCAATCAGTCTTTCTTTTCTGAATGCAGCACTTTTTAAAAGAAATTCTGGATTTGTGATTCCAGTTTTAACGACCTGTTCAGTATAGACTTCTTTTAAAGTATCAAACCCAAAACATTCGAGACAATTACTGTAAGAGCGGCTCAGACGAGAAAAATTTTCTTTAAAAGCATTGTTCATCTCCGACGTAGAAAAGAAATCCATGATCTCCAAGTTTTCTTTGCTGATTTCTTTTTCCTTCGAAGTTGTTTCGATTCCCTTCAAAGCTGTTTCGAGAGTTTGAATGGGGAGATCTAAATTTTTTGCCGCGGTTCTTCCTTTTTCAGAATTTTTTGAGAATTTGGTCTGTAATGCTCGCAGGTTATCTATTCCCATCTGAATATCGTCAGCGCTGATCTTATTGTAAAAATCCGGATTGATTGCTTGTACGAAATCCTCAATACTTTTTGACACAGCAAGCATCTCGAACTGATCTTTTCCGTCATTGCGGACAAGATTGTTGAGCCAATTCAAAAAGGACTGCCAAGCATTTTTCGGTGCAAATTCTAATGACTTGCTATAGATTAGATGATCAAGATCAAGGCGTGAATGTAACATCACTTCTTGAAAACGATTTAAAGTAATTCCCATATAATAAACCTATTGTAATATTAAAGTTTTTTATGTAGTTGTTATAAGTTAAATTAACATTAAATTAGTAATTCTGATTGTTATGTTAATTTATTAACTTCGTAATTAGTTTCATTGTTTAATATTTTGCCACAGTTTTATTTATTTATCAATTTATACTAATTAAAAGAAATAAAATTACACCCTTGCCCATGTTTTTGAAGTCAATGAAATGACTTAGAGCATGGGCAAAGATGTAATTTTATTTCTTTTAATTAGTATTAGATAATATTTAGATTAGTTGATTGATCTAAGCCAAAAAGAAAAACCCATCAAAAATCAAATTAACAAAAATGCAGACAAACTCTAAAAATAATTTTGTGCTTGTTTGAAGATACAGGCTAGCCATTCACCTTCTCGAATCTCTTCTTGTAAAGACCAACCTCAGCTTTTTACGCATTCGAGGTAAAAACGTTTTTGAAACGATAAAATACTTGAGACGATGATCAGCGCATTTTTCGAATATAAAGGGATGAAAGATTCCCATGCCGCTTGTTGTTCGGATTCGATCATATTCATTACCACAACAAATGGCTCATCGGGAATCCAAGACAGAATGACTTTTTTAGAAAATCGCACTTTTTCTTTGCAATCGTACCGCGGGAGCGTAGACAGTGCTTTGGATAGTGAGCGACTATAGTCGCGAGCGTTGATCAAAGCTGTAACAGCTCAATAGGTCAGCGGGGACGTAGTTCCGACATGCCTCTGGACAGCAGTGAAGAAATGATTTAAAAATTTAAATGCGTCATCTCTGTCCGTGATCCCTTTTACTTGCTGAAAATCTATTAAAATTGGATGATATATCCCTCATGCACTGGTAGCTCAGCTGGATAGAGCACACGGCTACGAACCGTGAGGTCAGAGGTTCGAATCCTCTCCGGTGCGATAGTTGTTTTTCAATTCTTCACATATTTGCTGGTGACATTACCTAAAAGATCCGAAATCGAAAAAATTGGCAGGTTTGATGATTTTGGAAGTCTTTTCTTCAGGACCGTTAGAAACCAATGCTTACCTTCTTGTCTGCGATGTTACAAAGCGCGCTGCAGTGATCGATGTCCCGCCAGAAAGTGCAGATGTGTTACTTGAAAGGATCAAAGAACTTTCTCTGTCGGTGGACGCGATCTTGCTGACTCATTCTCATTGGGATCACATCGCTGAAGTCTCCGAATTAAAAAAGCATTTGAAAGCCTTGATTTACATTCATAAAGAAGATGCGGGCAATTTAGAAAGTCCAGACTCGGACAAGTTGCCTCTTTTTTTCCCGTTAAGAGGGATCAAACCTGATGGATATCTCACCGATGGTCAAGAATTAACCATAGGAAAATTGGTGATCACAGTCATCCATACTCCTGGACATTCTCCAGGGAGTGTTTGCTTTTATCTTCTTTCGGAACGAATTTTGATCTCAGGAGACACTTTATTTAGAGGAACAATCGGAAACTTGAGTCTGCCAACAGCACGCCCTGCTTTGATGTGGGATTCTTTGAAAAAATTAGCTGCCCTTCCTGCCATGACCAAAGTATACCCGGGCCATGGAAATTCGACGACGATCGGAGCTGAAAGATGGATTGCGCAGGCTCAAGGCAGATTTAGCTAGAAAATGATTTTAAAATGGAGGAACCATGTACAGTTTAGTCGGAAAACCAGCCCCGCATTTTACTGCCAAAGCGGCCGTCAAAGGTCGGATTATCGATGAATTTTCTCTGCGTGAATTTTTGGGCAAATATGTTCTCTTTTTCTTTTATCCCCTCGATTTTACTTTTGTTTGTCCTACAGAAATTCATGCGTTTCAGGAACAGCTAAAAGAGTTTGAAAAACGCAACACGCAAGTCGTCGGATGCTCGATAGACAGCTGGTTTTCCCATTTAGCTTGGCTTAATACTCCCAAGAGTAAAGGGGGGATTGAAGGAGTAGAATATCCTCTTGTATCCGATATCAACAAGAACATCGCACGCAATTTCCAAGTTTTGAAGGAAGATGAAGGCATTGCTTACCGGGGACTCTTTTTAATCGATAAACAAGGAATTATCCGCCACCAGCTTGTCAACGACCTTCCCTTGGGACGTTCTGTCGATGAAGCTCTCCGCATGATTGATGCCTTGATCTTTTTTGAAAATAATGGAGAAGTTTGCCCTGCTAATTGGAAGACAGGCGCTAAAGGGATGAAACCGACTACTGAAGGCCTCGTCACCTACTTTAGTTAGAACGGCATCGGATACAATTTAACTACGGGAGAAAAGGACCCAAATACTCAAAGCTTAGCTTGCTTTTCTCTGGGCGTGTGTAAGATAGTCGTATAGATCTTTTTCCGTGGTGATCAGCATGCTCCGATGGAGGGAACAGATGGGGCTTGTCGCATCAATAATTTCTGCATCGCCCACGCCTGGCATGCAAATTGCAGCCAAATCATGAAATGTGTCTTTGTTTTCCAATAGGCGAATTCCACGCATGTAATCTGGAACACTAAATCCCTCCTCTTTGACTCTGAAGTAGATGAGCTCACGCTCGTACATCAAAGCCTGAACGGCATAAAGTATCCCCAAACTTTCTTCAGGAGGATTGCCGAACGTTTCCGCAAGCTGCGGCAGTGATTTACAAAGAAGCGGAGTACAAAATTCTCCTTTTTCTGCTTCTCCAAAAAGAAAGATTTTGCGGCGCATTTTTAAATCCTATTTCCTAATTGCTATGATAACATAAAGAAATTTTTTTAAACCCCTGTTGCGAGGAAATAGACTTTACATTTTTGGAAAAAAATTGTTTAAATCACTGGATGGCAATTTGTTACAATTCTGTTTTACGATAGAAAAAAAGAAAGAAGTTGAATAGAATAAAAGTTTTTTACTATATGAACCTGCTTCGTTTCTAACCATTTTTAGGAGGAAGGATGACGTTTCCCTTTCTATTCACAATGGGCCTATGTGCTCTTTCTCATACTGCGAAA
>JASHXO010000258.1 GCA_030043495.1 Candidatus Rhabdochlamydia sp. | reverse complement strand
AAAAAGAGACAATGGTGAGCCAGGATACCTATTTAAGCAGGTATCCTAATATTACTTAGGACGCTTTGCTCCGTACTTAGATCTGGATTTTTTGCGGTCTTTAACTGCAGCGCAATCCAAAGAGCCGCGGACGATATGGTAACGCACGCCAGGGAGATCCTTCACACGGCCGCCTCTAACGAGAACGATGCTGTGCTCTTGAAGGTTGTGTCCTTCACCGCCGATATAGGCGATGACTTCCTGACCATTAGAAAGGCGGACCCATGCCACTTTACGGAGCGCTGAGTTCGGCTTCTTCGGTGTTTTCGTTTTAACTTGCAAGCAGACGCCGCGCTTTTGCGGACATTGTTGCAGGGCCGGAGATTTTTTTCTTTTTACTTTTGGTCTTCGGCCAAATCGTACTAGTTGGCTAATTGTCGGCATTTGTGCCTTTCTCCTTCAATAACATTCTTGATTTCGATTCTTTTAAGAAAAAAAGTACCGAACAAAGTACATAGAGACTGGTTCACGAAAAACAACTCATCAATTTCCGTGAACTGCCTCTAAGAGCATGTTTACAAATTACCATAGTTCGCTTTTTGCGACTTTTTTCGCATCTTCTAACGCCGCTTCTTGTCTCGACAGTCTCCTCGGGAGCTTCGTGGCTTTGAGGAGACCTGCAACTATTCACTGGATAATTGCAGCGAAGCGGCATTAAAACCTGTGAAAAAATTCATCAAAAATCAAACTATGGTAATTTGTAAACATGCTCTAAGACATTTGAGCACTATATCGTGAATAGAGAATTTATTGCAAAAACAAAGCTTGTAGAGGGTATGACAAAAATAAATTTTTTAAAAATCGCAGTATAGGATAAATAACGGAATAGGGGTCCATTCGTTTTTGGTAGCCGAGGCGAGACATAAGCATTGGAAAGAATCTTTCACTTTCTAAGAACATCGGGAGCGGAATTCCGGTAGTTCAAAATGTTGTTAATGCTCGCACTCTATGGACAAAGAAAATATCTAGATACCCAAAGAGGTAGTCGCTCCATGCACATGAGATTTTTTAAAAGGCTTATTTTACCTTTAGCGATTTTTCTTGTCTTTGGGTTTCAAAGCGGAGTTTTCCAGCTTAAAAAAGAAGATGTTCGAAAGACGATGGAAGAGATGTTGGTCTACCATGTCGAATATAAAGAATTTTCTCCACTGATTGCGCGACGGTCTCTGAAGGTCTATGTTGAGCAGTTCGACCCCGACCGGGTCTATCTCCTTGCCAGTGAAGTCAAATCTTATCTCGATCCTAAAGACGACAAAATAAAGTCCGTCGTCCAAAAGTACCGCCAAGACGACCTTTCCGAATATACGAAATTGAACCGGGTCTTTCAGGATTCTATAGTCAGATCACGCGCCTTTCGCGAGGAAATTGAAGGAGAGCTGGTCGAGAGCAATGAAAACCCTCAAATTGTCGGGGGGACTTATCTCGATTATGCCCGCAATGAAAAAGAGTTGAAAGAAAGGATAAAAAAGCAACTGATCCGTGTGCTTTGGATCGAGAAGCAGGCCAGCAATCTTCCCGCGTTGAATGTCCAGCAGCGCAAAAAGATTTTTGCGCTTTGGGAAAAACGGTTTGCACGCATAGAAAACTCCTATCTGTCAGAAAATAAAAGCGAACACTATTTATGCATGCATGTCCTCAAAGCTTTTGCCAAAAGCTTGGATGCCCATACTTCGTATTACAGCCCTGAAGAAGCTTATGAGATGCGCACAAGTCTCGAAAAACAGTTTGAGGGTATCGGGGTGGTTTTGCGCGAAAGCATGGACGGTGTGGTCATCCACGACATGATCAAAGGAGGGCCTGCAGAGCGTTGTGGAAAGATTTCTCCGGGAGACCTTCTCGTGGAAGTTAATGGTCAGGCAGTAGAGGGAATTCCTTACGAAGAAGTATTAAAACGGCTGCAAGGCGATGGTAAAGAAAAAATTCAACTCGGACTCCGCCATTCTGCCAGAGAAAATGAATCTCAGCTATATCGGATCGATCTCAAACGCGAAAAGATCGTCCTGCAAGATGATCGCGTTCAATATTCCTTCGAGCGCTTTGCCGACGGCATCATTGGAAAGATCAATCTTCCTTCATTCTATGAAAGCGGAGAGGGATCGAGCTGTGAGATTGAAATGCGCGAAGCTCTGAGGGCTCTAAAAAAACAAGGCAATCTCATTGGCCTTGTCTTGGATATGAGGGAAAACTCGGGAGGATTCTTGAATCAAGCTGTTAAAGTCGCTGGACTGTTTGTCTCCAGCGGGGTGATCGTCATCTCCAAATATGCGCACGGTGAAACGCAATATTTGCGCGATCTCGACGGACGCAGCTATTATAACGGCCCTCTAGTAATTTTGACTTCAAAAGGTTCAGCTTCTGCAGCTGAAATTGTAGCGCAAGCCTTGCAAGATTATGGAACGGGCATTGTCATCGGAGATGACCGTACATATGGCAAAGGGACGATTCAGTATCAAACTGTCACAGATTCTGGAGCAACTTCTTTTTTTAAAGTCACCGTTGGACGTTATTACACAGTTTCTGGAAGGTCGACTCAAATCGAAGGTGTGAAAGCAGATATAGTGGTCCCAACTGTGTACTCTGTCCTGAATATCGGAGAAAGGTATTTAGAGTTTCCTTTGAAAAATGACCGAATCCCGTCGGCATATACCGATCCTCTGACAGACGTCGATCCTCGTAATAAGCCATGGTTTCAGAAGAATTATCTCCCCAATCTACAGAAAAAACTCTCGATGTGGACGCAAATGCTGCCACAGCTTCAGGGCAACAGCTCTTACCGTCTTAAGCAAAATAAAGATTATACATTGTTTCTTAAGATCATTGAACAAGACAAAGGCAAGTTGTCCTTTACTCTAACTCCGCAAGAGAATTGGGGAGTTGAAGATCTTCAGATGATGGAAGCCGTGAATATTCTTAAAGACATGGCAATCATTAAAACATCATTCCCGCAAAAGACCGCTTTTGTTCAAAAGTGATTGCCTAAAATCACCTGACTTTCTATCTTATTGTACTTAATTTATTTACCATTTGGCCAGATAGCTCAGTCGGTAGAGCAGAGGACTGAAAATCCTTGTGTCGCTGGTTCGATTCCAGTTCTGGCCACATCTTCTCTTGCCGGAGAAAGCCGTAATATAGCCGTAATTGGCTAAGTTTCCTTAAATCACCCAAAACTGGGTTGCCAAAAATAGTTTTGAGCAATCACTTTGGAGTGTCGATTCCGTTGGATTTACGGCAAAAACAAATCCACTCCTTTTAAGTAACTATAAATCAATCGCTAAGACGATCCGTTCAGAGGATTATTGATCTTTGTGTCGCTTGTTAGGAGCTAAAAATGGGATTCATCAGAGAAAGGAAACTCAAAAATGGTAATACAAGATTTCAAGCCGAAATCAGGCTGAAGGGAATATCAAAGTCTGTCACTGCTGTATTCGATAGAAAAACAGATGCGAAAGCCTGGATTCAAAAAGTTGAAGCTGACATTCGTTGTGGGAGACAGCAGCTTTATTCAGAAGGGCGGCGGCATACCTTTTCTGAAGCTGTAGAACGATATCGCAAGGAACAGTCCGTCTCAGTTGTCAAAAAGGGGCACCTTGATTGGTGGCAAAAGGAGCTAGGATCGCTCTATCTACAAGATGTCCGCCCAGCCATCATTTCAGAAAAGAAACAAAAACTTCTATCAACACCAACTTCTACAGGAATTATCCGGGGTAAGAGCACCTGCAATCGCTATCTTGCGACCCTGAGCCACCTTCTCAGTATTTGCATGAAGCAGTGGGAATGGATTTCAGAGAATCCTGCAGGGAAGATTTCTCGGGAGAAAGAGCCTCGTGAGCGGACTCGTTTTCTAACCCCAGAAGAACGTCAAAATCTCCTCAAAGCATGCCTCGAGAGCGATAGCCCCTACCTCTATACCTTTGTCGTTCTGCTTTTAAGTACGGGGTGCCGGTATAACGAAATCCGATGTTTGAAATGGACAGATGTTGACCTGTTTCAAGGAAAGATCACGATCACAAAATCAAAAAACTCAGACATGCGTTCACTTCCCGTCAGAGGGCCCGCACTTGAACTGCTTCGTAACTTGGCAGCTCAAAATCAATCGATCGGGTATGTTTTCCCAAGCCCTAACACGAAATCTCGTCCTATTGAACTGCGTAGGGCTTTTAGAACCGCTATAAAACGGGCTGGATTGGGAAGCAACTTCCGCGGGCATGACTGCCGCCATTCTTACGCAACCGAAATGCTTGCCCAAGGCCTTTCCTTAGGAGAGATCGGAATTTTACTTGGCCACAGGAGTGTCTCTATGACCCGTCGCTACGCACATCTGGTTGAATCACGTTCCATCGATGCAGTATCGAAGATGTCTGAACAAATTTTTCAGGGAGTCGAAAATGGATAAGAGTAAACGAATCCGAATCACACCCTCCAACCCTATTGATGACGAGAAATTCAAGGGGTTTCTTAAATTTCTTTCTCCACAAATCAGGTTGCTAGCAGAGACATACAAATTTGCCAGTGAGATATTTGCAGAACTTGGCCTTTTGTACTATTGGGAAGAAATCTTTAACCTACCGGCGACGGCTGTGTATAAACCCGATTGTGGGCCATGGCAAATCATTTTCTATAGAACTTCTAAGTACGGAACAACCGGAGAGGATCATTTTGTTCATTATGTGCCCAAACATCTCTTAAAAAAACTAACGGCTTTGTCTCAAGCAAATTCGGACGGATTGTTGTTTCGACAAGAAGATGGAAGTCCCTTCAATAAACAAAAGTTAAACGAAGAGTTCCGTAAAGCACGCCAAAAGGCTCACGAAAAAGGGTGCAAGCTGAATTTTACCCCAATTCAATTGCGAACAACCCCTCCTGCTGATATTCAAAAACCTAATCGGGTGACTATTAGAGAGATCACCGAAGAAAGAATTCAAAAAGTTAAGGAACTTCTTTCTGAATCCAAGAAAGGGGGCCGACCTCGTGAATTACCTTTAAAGGAGGTACTACGACCCCTTCTTGTGCAGGCAAATTTTGGATTAACACGAAGTGCGCTGACCTCAAATTTCCCTACGACAGCTCGTGCTGCCGAAATTCAAAGGAGGCGGTGGGAAAAACAGGGCATTTGGGATCAAATCCTCCGAATTTTTCAGCAATAGTAGTTTGTCGCCAAAATTTGCATTTTCTCAAGCTTTAGCACGTCATTTTTAAACAATCTGCCAAATTTCATTACTTAATTTAAAAAACAGTTTCTTTTGTTCAATATAAGGTTGTTTTAGGGTTTTTAAGGAAATCTCCGGCAAGAGAATCCTCCCAACAATTGAAATAGAACAAGGGAATAAATCAGATGAAAAAATCTTTTTTGACACCAAAAGAAGCTGCTGAGAAATATCCATTTCTTACAAGAAATCGACTCAAGAACCTTTTAGCAAAAAATGCGATGGGTTTTAGAGAGAAAGTTATCCGAAAACTAGTGCTCTGTAAACTTAATTTTTGCAGTTTGGGCTAACGTGAAAACTCCCGCGGTTAAGCGATCGTAAAGCGCGCTGTATTAATTCAATACAGCTAGCTTTACGATCGTTTAACCCCGGGGCTTTGACGTAGCCGAAACCGCAAAAATTAAGTTTACAGAGCACTAGGGGGGTTAAATCTCATAGATGAAGATGCTTTCCTATCCTTCATTTCCGAAAATAAGCAGGAGGTAACTAAGAGAAACCATAAAAGAAATGGTGGGATATGGCCACTTTAAATGGAAAAGCCGCCCGGGCGGAAACCATGGCGGCCGATCCGGTAGAAAAAATCACGAATCTCGCCTCCTATCATAAAGAGAAGCCCGATTTTAAGAAAGTTGCATCTCAAGGACGATTCAACGGAAAGTCCCTCTATGAACTCGAGCAAGAATGTCGCTCTCACATGTCAGCATCCAGGCTTCCATTTGATGGACAAATCATAGCGGATGGAGAGCTTCAGCGA
>JASHXO010000023.1 GCA_030043495.1 Candidatus Rhabdochlamydia sp. | reverse complement strand
GCAGTTTTGATCCAGTCCATTTTGGCCACTTGAATTTAGCGGTTAGCATGATGGAGGCATGTGCTCTTGATGAAGTGCTGTTTGTACCTGCTTCCCTTTCTCCTTTTAAACAGAATGCCCCTCCGGTAGCCTCGGCAAAGCATCGCAAAGAGATGTTAAAGTTGGCTATTGATCCTGTGAAAAAGTTTCGAATCCTGGATTGGGAGATGCAAAGTAAAGGCCCCGTTTTTACTATTGACACTGTGCGCAAATTTTCATCAGACTCTTCTCTACAGCTGCATCTTATCCTCGGAGAGGATCACATCGCTTCCTTTCATCGTTGGAAGGATGCTGAAGATTTGATTCGCCTGGCCTCTCCTTTGATTGGTACGCGTGAGCTGGGTGACTTATCGCAGCTTCCTCTCGAGTTTCAAGAGAAGCTTCGCGGGGGGAGAGTTAAAATTCCTCATTTTGAAATTAGTAGTACCAATGTGAGAAGCCGCCTATTTCAAAAAAAATATTGCGGACATTTAGTTCCTGCGTCAGTCCTGGACTATATTAAGAAGCATCTTTTATACTAAATTTCAAAAATAAAATATCATGAATAAAACAGATCCTTTATTTTATTTAAATACCATTGCGCAAACAATTTTTAACAAGAAGGGATCAAATATTTTAGCGCTTGATCTGCGTGAAATTTCCACCTTGACGGACTATGTAATCATTGCAGAAGGCAATGTCGACAAGCACGTTACCGCCATTGCCCAAGCCATTATCGATCGGCTGCAGCAGCTAGGTCAGGCCCCGATATATGTGGAAGGAATGAAGACGGGGGATTGGGTTGTCATCGATTATTTGCATATCATGGTTCATATTTTCATGCCTGGCTTGCGCGATAAGTATCAATTGGAACAATTGTGGAGAGAAGGGCATATCGTTGATCTTCAGATCGATGTAACGCTAAAAGAATCTTCCGCAACGATGAACTCTTCTGGAAAGTAAATTATTTAATACTATCTAAACCTTAGTTGCGAAATTAATGGATTTGATGTATCCTTTGCCTCAATACTCGATGGAGTTTTATGAACAAAAAACGCGTGGTCGTTACCGGAATGGGGGTTGTCTCCTGCTTTGGGACGGACGTCGATGAATTTTATAATCGACTTTTGGCCGGCAATAGCGGTATCGTTCCAATCGAAGAGTTCCCATGTCAAGATTTTCCTACACGTTTTGCTGGTGTCGTCCGCAACTTTGAAGTCGGCGATTATCTCGATAAAAAACAAGCCCGTCGTGTCGATCCCTTTATTCGATATACTGCCGTCGCTGGAAAAAAAGCTTTGGAGCAGGGAAAATTAACTGGAGAGGCTCTCTCTAATCTCGATAAAACCCGCTGTGGAGTTTTGATTGGTTCAGGAATGGGAGGAATGTCCGTTTTTTACGACGGTACTGAGACGCTCCTTACAAAAGGTTTTAAACGAATCACTCCATTTTTTGTGCCCTTCATCATCACGAACATGGGCGGTGCGCTTTTAGCCATCGATCTTGGTTTCATGGGCCCCAATTACTCGATCTCGACAGCTTGCGCGACCTCAAACTATTGTATTTATTCAGCAGCGCAGCACATCATTCGCGGTGAAACAGATGTGATGCTGTGCGGAGGAACTGAGTCACCTATTAATCCTATTGGTGTCGCTGGGTTCGTCGCCTGCAAAGCCTTGTCCGAACGCAATGATGAACCACAAAGAGCTTCGCGTCCTTGGGATAAAAAAAGAGATGGTTTTGTGATGGGGGAGGGGGCTGGAGTGCTTCTCTTAGAAAGCCTCGAACATGCACTTGCACGCGGAGTTCCAATCATCGCCGAGTATCTTGGCGGTGGGATAACTTGCGATGCCCATCACATGACAGATCCGCGTGATGACGGCCTCGGCGTTGGATTATGCGTAGAAAACGCAATTAAAGATGCCGGAATTTCTATAGAGCAAATTAATTATATCAATGCTCACGCGACCTCCACCCCAGCAGGGGATTTATGCGAAGTTCGCGCGATTAAGAAAGTATTCGGTCCGCGCATTCGAAATATCAAAATGAATGCGACTAAATCGATGATCGGTCACTGCTTAGGCGCTGCAGGCGGTATCGAAGCGATAGCGACGATCAAGGCGATCGAAACAGGAATGCTGCATCCGACAATCAATCTCGATGAACCAGAAGAAGAATTGGCAGAGATCGATGTCGTTCCTCATACAGCTAAGCCGCACAAAGTGACCGCAGCATTGAGCAATTCATTTGGATTCGGCGGTCACAATTCGTCATTGATTTTTGCACCCTATCATCCGTAGCCTCGATGATCAAAGTAGAATCATTCGGAATCGTCCCTTTCTTAAATGAGAAAGGAACATGGAAAGTTCTTTTGATCTTGCACCGCGAGGGCAATCATTGGGGGTTTCCAAAAGGAAAGGCCAACTCCGGAGAAGTCCCTCTGGAAGCGGCGACGCGCGAGCTGAAAGAAGAAACGGGACTTGTCGTCACGCATGTTCTGCGCCAGCAGCCCCTCACTGAACAATATCAGTTCAGAAGAAAAAAACAGTTCATTGTTAAAACAGTGCAATATTTTCCTGCCCTTGTTCAGGGAACTCTACAGCTTCAGGAAGAAGAAATCCGAGAAGCCAAATGGTTGACTATTTCTGAAGCTCTCCAGCAACTTACCTTTCGAGAAGCCCGCCACATTTTGCAAGAATTCTTGCGCTATTTAAATATACAACCTTCTTAAAATCTATAACGATTTTTGTTTTTTGATTTTATCTTTTTGCTTTGATAGATTTGGTAATCTTTGTTTTTGATGGAAAATGATGTTGAAATCGTGGTTGTGCAAGATTAGCGACTTGAAAAGGAATCTAGCCAAAACACTCTTCCAAGAAAGATGTCTATCTATCGAAATCTTCATTCGTCACTGTCATTATTCTTCTATAAGTGCGCATAAAAAGCGTTTTAGCAATTTCAGCCGAGAGCGTTGTCTTAACAACTTGCTTTCGACGATTGCTGAGCATGAAAAGATCAACGTCACTTTCTTGCTCGATACTTATCATCCAATGCAGGAAGCTCATTTTCTTTGTCGACAGTCGCTTTATCCCATCATCGAGTTCAAAGCAGGCTCAGAAGCCGCTTCGTTCCTCTATATGCTTGAGCATGTCTATCAGCAAAAGTTTCCACCTGAGACAATCATCTATTTTCTCGAAGATGATTATGTCCATCGCCCTGGTTGGCCTAAAGTTTTGCGCGAGGCTTTCACTTTGCCTGGCATCGATTATGTCACACTTTTCGACCATAGAGATAAATATTTCCTTCCCCAATATACCGATCTCAAGTCAAAGATTTTCCATACGGATTCCTGTCATTGGCGAACAATACCTTCCACGACCAATACTTATGCGATGCTTTTCAAAACATTGCAAAAACACATCGACATCCATCGCTGCTTTTCTCTAGGAAGGACCATTACTGCAGACCATGATAAATTTTGTAAATTGGCCGAAGAAGAAGCAATCCTGATCTCTTCGATTCCAGGCTATTCCACACACGTCGAATTTGATTTTGCATCTCCATGTAATGATTGGGAAAAAATTCTTCAAGAAACATCTGTGGGTTTCCAATCTTAATTTCAGAATGTGTTAACAAAATCCATTAACACACTCTCAATAAGTCAAATTCTCAAAAAATTTTTAAATCATCCAACAAATCAATCTTTTAAAATTAGATTCTTTCTTCTAGATATAGTAACATTCTCGCGATCGTTTTTATAACAACTGTTTAGGAGAAATTTATGCGTTCAATTCCTATTTCATCATCAATAGGCGGATATGCTTATCAACATATCACCGATTGGCTCAATAAATACGACAATCAGGCAGAAAGAGTATTTAAACAATTCTCAGCTGAGATTGCTTATACTGGAATTATGGTTTTTAGCGCATTTGAGACCATGGCCCGAGGCGCTCATGCATTGGCGTTGAAAGGATTTTGCCATTTTATTGAAGAATCCAAGAAAAAAGAGTTCACTAAAAAATATATCGTTGACGCTGGGCAAAACTTTCTTTTTTGTGCATCTGTGATGGGAGGTGCAGCGTTGAGCTTGAAAGACAATCTCGTTAAATGTAGCCTAACGGAGAAAGGCACTGGGCAAATCATCAACGGTGATGCAACCATCGATAAAGTTGCAATGTTTTACTTTAAAACATTTCCCAAACAGCTACGCGCAATGGGTTTTCCAGTTCCTTAATTCTTTGTTTTTTGCCCACTGTTCGGGTCCTCGAATAGTGGGCTAACTCCCGAGTTTGCATTCTGGTCAGCGGTGTGAATAAAACATTTGTTCTTAAAAATACTGATTCTTGCTATTCTTAGTCTTCACGATTTTAATTTGCTCTTTAACGGAGGCGTCTTATGGCAATGAATTACTCTTATCTCATCAATGAGACCGCAGAGGATCGCTCTTGGCTAAAACAAGCTGCGGTAATATTGGGGGCGAGCATTATCATC